>CBDTUP010000316.1:0-3487 GCA_965363685.1 uncultured bacterium
CCAGCGAAGCCTGGCCGCGGGCAAGCAAGTCATCGGGATGAAGAAACACATGAACGAACTCGCGGATTCCGCAGCCGTTCATCAGGCACAACGGCTGGTCGCCGAAGAGCCGAATCGCCTCCGCGCCTACAAGATCGAGATGGACATCCTCGCCAATCTCAAGCGGATCTACTACTTCACCAAGCGCCTGGCCAGGGTGGTCGTGACGGCCGAGGAGTCACGTGCCGATTGAGTAGGGGGCCGCCAAAGCGGTCCCGAACGGCCATCGAGTTCTTGACTTGACAGCCTCCTGGCGACATGAAGCACAACGGTCAGCCACAATGCCCGCAACGAAGGAGGTCGACATGCAGGCAATACTGCTGGGAGTCGTGTTTGTCGGTTTCCCCGCGCTGGCCCGATGGGGAGCGAAGCGTTGGCGTCCCATTGAGTGGATCAGCCCAATCGTTCTCGCCTACCTCGTCGGGATCGCTATCGGCAACCTCTTCGAAGTTGACACGGATTTCTCGACGACCGTAAGCGAAGCGATGGTGTTGCTGGCCATCCCGCTACTGCTTTTCTCGACCGACGTGCGTAAGTGGTTGCGAATCGCACGTCCGGCGATGATCTCCTTCGGGCTGGCAGCTGTTTCGGTCATGACTGTTTCGGCGGTGGCTGCCTGGGCCTTGGCAGACCGGCACATCGAGACCTGGAAGATGGCAGGTATGACGGTGGGCGTCTACACGGGCGGAACGCCGAACATGAGCGCTATCGGAGTGGCGGTCGAGGTCTCGGATGAGACGTTCGTGTTGATGAACGGCGCCGACGTCGTGCTGTCGGCGATATACCTGCTGTTCCTGATGACCGTTGGGCGCAGGGTGCTCGGCAAGTTCCTGCCGGCCTTTGAGAGCTCCCTCGACGATGGCGCAGTCGTGGAAGTCGGGGGCGGTGACTTCGGTTGGCGGCAGGTCGCGAGTGCCCTCGGCCTGGCTGTGATCGTGGGTGGAGTCGTCGCCGGACTGGTTTTGATCATCACCGGTGAACTGCCGGTGGCGCCGGTAATCCTGGGTATCACCACCCTTGGGCTGGCGGCTTCATTCGTGCCCCGGATCCGGTCTCTGCCTGGGACCTACGAGACCGGCGAATACTTGCTGCTCATCTTCGCGGTGGCCATCGGCACGTTGGCCGACGTACGAGAGTTGGCGGATTCGTTCTCCGAGGTCTTCGTGTTTGTGGCCGCGGTCTTCGTTGCATCCATCCTGTTGCACTATCTGCTGGCGCGCCTGTTCCGGATCGACACAGACACAGTGTTGATCACCTCCACCGCCGCCGTATTCGGACCTGCTTTCGTCGGTCCGGTGGCAGCAGCCATCGGCAACCGGAGGGTGATCGTGTCCGGCCTCGCCGCAGGAGTCCTGGGCTACGCGATCGGCAACTACGCCGGCCTCGCCGTCGCCTACCTCCTCCAACCCTGATGGCTTGGTTTCCTGTCAATCGGGGGCACCAAAACCGCCACCCTGCATTGACAGAAATCGAGAGCCCGATTTCCTGTCAATGCGGGTTATCAGAAACCGTGTGCCCGATTGACAGGAAACCATCAAGGGGGGGTCAGGTGGTGTAGAGGCCGTCGATGAGCTGCAGGACGACTTCGTCGATCATGCTGGAGTCGGGAAGCGTCGTCATCATGCCGTACATCGCCGCCTGCCCCTGCTGAGAGGCGGCCGGGTTTCCCCTGACCTGCTCCACAGCAGCCTCGAGGTCGGCGAGGAACTCGTCGACCACTTGCGCGTGAGAAGGCGAAGTCACCATCACGTGTAGAGAGGACGGCATAATCTGACGATCCATGTGCCATCCGCGGGCCTCCAAAGCGTCGGCAATCGCGAAGATATCCACATCCTCCGAGTCGGACTCGAACGCAAACACGCTGACCGTCGGATTGCCCAACACCCGCACTCCATCAATAGAGGCCACACCATCGATCAACCTACGGGCGGCCAACATGATCTCCTCTGCTATGGCCAGATAACCGTCCTCCCCCATCACCCTCAGTGCGGCCCATGCAGCAGCGATAGCGCCACCCGGTCGAGTGCCGGCCATTGAGGGTGAGGCATATATTCCGCCCGGCCAACCCGTCGTTATGTGGAACTGGTGGCGGCGCAGTTCGGCGGTGCGATACAGCACCGTCGATGCTCCCTTTGCGGCGAACCCATACTTGTGCACGTCGGCCGACATTGACGTGACGCCCGGCACACGGAAGTCGAAAGGTGGGATCGGGTAACCAAGGCGCTCCACCCAGGGAAGTAGGAATCCGCCGAGGCAGCAATCCACATGGAGGCCAACGCCCCTATCGAGAGCTACCTTCCCGAGGTCCTCGATGGGATCGATCATCCCATGTGGGTAATTCGGCGCAGACCCGACCAGCAACACGGTGTCCGAGGTCATGGCATCCGCCATCGCCCGAACGTCGGCACGCAGATCGTCGCCCACTTCGACCCAAATCGGTTCGACATCGAAATAGTGGGCTGCCTTAGCAAAGGCAGCGTGGGCCGTACGCGGCAGAACCATATTGGGTCGTTCGATGCTCTTGGTGGCTCTCCCCCAATCACGATAGGTCTTCACGGCCATCAGAAGGCTCTCGGTTCCGCCGGACGTCATGGTCCCGACCACCGAGGCGTCACCGTTGAGCATCGAAGCCGTCATCCGTACGACTTCTGCCTCAAACCGGCGCAGGGAGGGAAACGCGATCGGGTTCAACCCGTTCTCAGAGAACAGCGCCGTATAGGCCTCTTTGAGGAACTCGCTGTGCTCATCCGAGGCGTGATAGACCAGGCTCCATGTGTGCCCCGACCTCCAGTCGGCGTCCTCGACCCGCATGGCCTGCATCTCCGCCAGAACTTGTTCCCCGGCAATTCCCTGCTCAGGTATCCGCATATCGCTCCTTCGGCTGACGACGATAGTCGCGCTGAAGAGGGGCGGAGCGGCCGGACCGGCCATAGGAGAAGACAGCGGGCCCGTAGACGAGTTCACCCTGGCGCCGTTCGGTACGTCTGCCTAGGGACGAGATGGTACAACTCTAAATGCACATACTGCAAGTGATTCAGATAGAGTCCATCAGATGAGGCGTACGGGCGGGGATGCACTCGTTACAAATGAGCTCAAAGTGCTCCGTGCGGCCCTTGGGTTGTTGTGGGACGGCCAGCATGAGTTTCACGGCTACGAGCTGGCTGCAACGCTGGCCAAACTCGAAGGGTCCGCTCGACTCATGAACCAGTCGACCCTCTACCGCGGCCTCCGTCGCCTCGAAGAGCGCGGAGCATTGGATAGCCACTGGGAAGACCAGGCCGAGTTCCGCGCATGCTCCCATCGGGCTTGAAGTACAGCGCCGCATCGCCGCAAACGTCCCTGGCGAAACCTAAATCGGAAGTGACGATGGGCAAACTCATCGCCATCGCCTCGGGATAGGTCGCGCTGAAGGTCTCTATTACGGTCGGCAAGAATGATATGTCACAAG
>CBDTUP010000317.1:0-3485 GCA_965363685.1 uncultured bacterium
AGCTTCGGTCACGGCCTGCACCACTGTCTCGGCGCGGGCCTTGCGCGAACCGAGCCGCTTGGCCACCATTCCTTCGAGAGAAGCAGCTTGCACCGCCTCAAACAGGGCTTCGCCTTCGCGCTCTGTCCGCTCGGATACCACGACGAGACCGGGCTCCACCGATTCGAGACGAGCGAAGCGGTCCTCGAGCGGCTCATCCAGCACCGACCGTCCATCAAACACAACATCGAATGCAACAACAGACACCGGGATCGAGCGGGCGAGTTCACGGGCCCGCAATCCGGATGCACCGAGCCTTTGCTGCAGCCGCTCGAAGGAGGGAACTCCCCGCTCGTCAAATGTGACAAGTTCGGCGTCGATCAGGCCCGGACGTGGCCAACGGAAGGACTCGAGTTCAGGAAAGGCCGCGAGAAGATCATTGCCGTTCCGGCTCCTCGCCGAAACCGTGGCGCCGTCCCAACCCAACGCCACACGCACTCCGTCCCACTTGACTTCAAATGTCCAGTCCGGGTCTGAGAACGGTGTCCTCCAGGGGACGGCCAGCATCGGAGCATGGCGAGGGAGGCTCACTCCAGTTCGGCACGGACCAGGCGATTGACCAGGCCGCCGTCAACTTCCCCCTTGTGTGACTTCATGACGAAGCCGACGACCTTCCCTGCCTCCTTCGGATCTGAAGCACCGAGTTGCTCGATCGCTCCCTTGACCAACTCGAGGGTGGCCTCTTCGTCGAGGAGTTGGGGCAACCAGCGACCGAGGTACTCCACCTCGAAACCAAGCTTCGCTGCCATCTCCTCGCCGCGCTCCCCCAGCTCCTCATACTCCCGGCGGGCCTTTTCCATCTTCTTGACGAAGGAACCAATGATCTTCTCGAAGAAGGCGTCATCGGTATCACCACCGAATCCCGGCTCACTCTTGGCTCGTGCGGCCTCCGTCTGGATAGCGCGGATGGCGTTCTTCCGCTTGGCGTCGCCGGCTCGCAACGCATCCTTCAATTCGTCGGAGAGTTCTTGCGCAATGCTCACTGTTGCTCCTGTTTCATTAGCTCCGGATGGTCGGTGATCAGCCCATCGATTCCGGCCTCCATCAGTGCCCTTGCGACCTCAATATCGTTGACCGTCCAGGAGATGACTTCTAGGCCGGCCTGCTGCGCTTGGGTGATCAGATCTCTATCATCTACCAGAAGACTGAAATGCGGGGCGACTACTTCGTGGCCCCCGTCGAGTGCGGCGGCCATAACATCCGCAACGGTGCCGCCCTGGAAAACCAGCAACCCGGTCCGAACCTCCGGAAGAGCCGCCTTGACGATGTCCATGGTCGGCCAGAAAAAGGAGGTCACTACATCGAGCGGTCGGGCCAGGCCGGCAACATCGATCGCAAACTCCCCGACCGGGTCAAAGCCCGGTTGATCTGGGAAGTTCTTGATCTCGATGTCTAGCGGGGTATCGGGTAAGGCTTCGAGCACCTGACCAAAGAGAGCCGGGTGGTGGCCGGAACCGAGGTCTATGTCGCGCAGTTCATCCCATTTGCGATCGTTGATGACGACGTCTCCGAAAGCCGGGTCATGAGATAGAACCATCTCACCATCCGCCGTCCTACGAACGTCCAACTCTACGAAGTCGGCCACAAGAGACGCCGCGACGATCCCTCCCAACGTGTTGTCTGGATACGCTGCGGAGAGTCCGCGATGGCTGCCGATTTGGGTTTTTCTGGTTATTTGATCATTCATGAGATTTCCGGAAATTACCCCTTGTGGACCGGCCGCGCGGCGGTTACAGTTTCCTCGCTACTTGTGAAAAACCTCACAATCATCCCAGGAGACTTACGTGCTCACTCAAACAATCGCAACGGAATGGCGCCAGATCGCCTCGTGCCGCGATTCTGATCCCACACTGTTTTTCCCGATAGGGACAACGGGCCTAGCCCTCGATCAGATTGCTGCCGCAAAGACTATCTGCGGATCTTGCTCGGTCCAGGAAGACTGCCTCCAATACGCTCTTCAGTCCAATCAGGAATCAGGGGTATGGGGCGGATACGCTGAAGACGAGCGTCGGCGCCTGCGCAAACGCTGGCTGGCCGAACGCCGCCGCCGCGCAAGCTAACAACCCAGAACTCGACCCGAGGGCCGGCCGAAAAGCCGGCCTTCTCGTTCGTTCTGGTGTTTCCTGTCAATACTGGGTATCAGAAACGGGGGTTTGGATTGACAGGAAACTCGGTCGGGGGTCAGTCCGAGGTGAAGCCGACGTTGGGGCGATCGTCGGTAGTTTCCATCTCGATGTAGGCAATCTTCTCCACCGGAATACCGACCGAGCGACCCTTGGCGTCCTTCACCCACAACATCCTGGCCGTGTCTTCCCCAAAGGCAGACTCGATCTCGGCCTTGAAGGCTTTCTCGCTCTTGACATCGGCCTCGATCTCCCTGCTGTCACTGATCCCGATTCGCACGCGCACACAACTCTCCCTGTTTGATCGGTCACCCATCGTACCGGCCCCTGATCAGGAAGCGGCGACCTGCACCAACTCGACCCGGCCGGCCGACACAAGGTATCCCCTTCCGGGTTGCCTGATCGCCGGCCCGTGACGCGGGAAGCGCGTCTGCCACAGGTCGCCGTCGAGCTCGGGTTCCGGTTGGAGCGAGATCCCCAGGCGACAGCGACGCACCTGCCGCGTCCAGTGTTGATACAAGCTGCGAAGAGCGTCCGCCCGGCCGGCTGCGATGACATGCAGATCGTCACGATGATCATCAAACAATCCATCTAGGGCCGGGTCGGCTATCCGCTCTGCATCATCGACGAGCACCAGAGTCGGGCCGGACGACTTTCTCACTGCCTCCACCAACTCGCCAACCGTTTCGAGGAGCAACCCGGATGCATGCTCGAGGGCAGAGTGTCGTCCCGACAGCGCCAGGACCTCGACGTTCGGAATAGACATGGCTGCCAGCCGGCCGATGGAGGCGAGGGTTGTGGTGCGACCACTGCGAGGCGGTCCTGCGACAAGAACATGGTCGCCCGGATGCAGTTGGAATCCGATCGGAGCGAGATCGCTGTCACCCAGACCGACGGGAACCGACCAGCCGGATCCGGAAACGATCGACTCTGGAACCAGACCTGAGATCGGGACTCGACTCGGGAGCACTTCGATCGGAGGCGCAAGCGGCCCAGCGAATTCGATGCTTCCCAGGCGCCTCAGTCCTTCCGGGGTAGGGACGCCGACCTGAATCATCCGGCCCGACATGTCGAAGCCCCGTCCTCGCACCAAATCGGGTACATCCTTCGGCGAGATGCCGACGGCGGAGTACTCGAAGGGGTCCGCCAGCCGGAAACAGAACCGATGGCTGATGCCGGCCGCCAGGACTGCAGGAATCGCAGCCGGCCTGGAGGCAGAGAGCAGCGGGACGATCCCGAACTGCGGACCCTCGCCCACGACTCGGATCAACGCGTCCCGAACGGCGAAATCCGCCGGGCCATCCAATGCCGCCAGGACACTAT
>CBDTUP010000318.1:0-3482 GCA_965363685.1 uncultured bacterium
GGAGGATTCGACGTCGGGCGATCCGCCGATGATCGCGGAACGCCAGATCCGACGACCGCCCGGCTCCCTGTTTGGGGCAGTGGTGGCGACGATCGCTGGAGCCGTGGTCGTTGCCGCCTTTTTCCCATACCTGTTTCGGGGGGCGAGTGCGTATGGCACCGTCGATGGTCCGGTGCAGAAAGTGCGGAGCGGCGACGACTACGACTATCGGGCGGTAGTCGAGTACCGTCCCCAGGAAGACGTCGCCAATCTCTGCCGGGATTCCGGGGTGTGCCGGGCGATTGTGGATGTCCCGCGTGATGCTTCGGTGGGCGATCAGATCCGTGTTCGCTATCTCCTCAGCGACCCGACTAGAGCAGATTCGATTTCCTGGACGGCGTTCGGGGTTCCGGGAGAGATGTTGATCCCATTTGTGCTGGCGGTGCTGGCGGTGCTGATCGGTGTGCCGTGGCTGGTCTGGCACATTCGCTACCGACGGACCCAGTCGGCTGCCGACGAACCTTCTAGAGCAGAAAGACCTGCGTTGACGGAGTATTCGACGTCGGGCGATCCGCCCGTCTTCTTTGCCCGCTACAGCGAACATCACGAGATGATGGCTACGGGCGGTCCGGATCCGAGCGCTCACTGGGGACGACGGTACGAGCAAGCTCGTGACGGCCTCTTCGACCGTTTCATCAGCGACGGTCACCAACCCCAGGTGTGGCGTTTCAAGGTAGTCACCGGCGAAGGTTCGGCCTGGTGGTCGATGGCACGGTGTGCGCGCTGTGACTACCGGACCCGGATCCATCGGTTCCCTCTCCCTTGGGCACGATATCGGGGCGATGCTTGCGTCCCAATGTCTGATGAGCAACTTCGGGATCTTGCTACCCAACAGACACATCGAGAGGCCCGATCCCGTTGGTTGACCGGATCGGGCCTCTCTGCGGCCTTTGCCGTTGCTGTAGTGGGAAATGTTCTCACCGACGACTACACCCATCCGATGCTTGTCGTTCTCGGGGTGGCGGCCGCTGTTGCCGCCGTGTACTGGTTTGCGAAGTCGATTCGTAGCAGGAACCGATCGTGATAGCGCTACGGGCAACCCGGCGGACTCCCCCAACAAGGCTTGCGTTGTCATTTCAGGTCGATTACGAGGCTCCAGCCCGCAGTGGGGAACACCAGGCGGTCATCGACGGTCCACACAGCTCTAAGGTCGGTCTCAACTTGTCGTAGGAGGTGTGGTGTTGGTGGAGTTCCGACGACTTGGAACAGGTCGCGGCTGATGATCTGTGCTTCGCCTCCGCCGCTCGGACGAATGGCAAGTACCAGCGGAGCATCATCACTGTCGCCATCGTGGTATAGGTAGGCAACCTGGGTTCCGTCCGGAGAGAACGCTGCGAACACCGGGCCGAGGAAGCTGCCGTTGGTTTCCACCTTGAGCGGAGAAACCTCACCGGTGTCAAGTCGCATGATTTCGTAGTGTGAGTGGTTGACCGAACGGTCGCCGGCCAGCTCCCTGTCGTACAACAACGCCCAGGAACCGTCATTCGACACGGCCACGAGAGAGGACCATCTCTCAGTTGAGGCCAATATATCTACCGTTCCATCGTTCGCATCGATACGCCAAACACCAGCCTCTTCGCCGAGCGCGTCGTAGAGGAGCGCCGTGCCATCCGGCAACCAGAACAGGTTGTCCCCCAAAGCAACGTCAGCGAGCGGTTCTGGGTCGTGGCCGTTTGACATCGTGAACACTCCGCTGCCTCGGTCGGCCGTGTGCCCCCGGACAGCGATCGTGTCCCCCTCCGGAGCCACAGCCACATCAAACACGATGATGTCCGGATCATCCAAGAGCGCCTCCAGCGTCGACTCCACCGTATCGAGAGTCCAAACCGTCGACCGGAAAGTGATAGCCGTTGAGGCGCTGTCATGGAAAACAAAGCGGGAACCGTCGGATGCCCAACCCCCAACCAGGCGCGGCCGAGAACGAAACTCCGGAGGAGAAGGAAGGCAGTCCACACCCAAGACGTCGAGCCGCTGAACACACACCTGGTCACCATCGGCAACCACCATCACGCTCCCATTCGGAGCAACGGACTGCACGTCACCAACGGCACGGAGCACATAGGTCGCCTGTCCAATCGCCAAACCAGGATCGGTCGAACTCGCCGCTGTAGTAGAAGTTGGGGCAACGGTCGTGGTCGTTGTCGTGTTAGCTGGCGAAGTGGCGGCCGGAGCAGCGACGACCGTGGTAGTGGATTCGCCACCGTCGCTATCAGTGCAAGCGGCTACCACCAGAACCACCGAAACAGCCAATACCCAACGTTTCATGATGCGACCCTACCGGACAGGACTTCAACAACTAATGACAATCCACCCCAGGCGAGGTATTACGTGAGCGAACGAGACCTTCGCCATGGACGGCTCCGCAAGCGGATTTCGCATGATCAGGTAGCCGTCTGGTTCATGTCCATTCTCGACCGGCCCAGACACTAGAGAACCAACTCTCTGCGACCATATCGGCGTGTTCCTGATGAGCCGTGGTAGCCAATTAGGCGCTACAAGGGAAGACGGTCATCGAGATGGGTCACTCGGGTGTAGCGACGGGACTTGAACCAACGCAGAAACCTGGCCACCGATAGACCCAAGAAGATCAGGATTCCGATCCCAACCGGTGCTGCTCCCGAGGCGACCATCAACCATCCTCCCGAAGAGAGATCGGTGGGATCATCCCGGTAGTAATGAACCTCGACGGTGTCGCCCGGCCTGGCCTCCTTGGCGACCGACGCCTCAGTGACGACTATTTCACCTGAAGCAGTCACGAACTCAACTTCAGCCCTAAAGCAGGGTTCCATTTTGCATGAGTTTCTCGCATCGCTGGTCACGACCGCCTCTGCGGCATCGGTCAGCATCACGCCTCGCAAACCCGCTACCAGTAGCACCACGGAACCACCAATAACCATCACCAGAACGGAGATCGCTAGGAACCTGCTCGGTGTCTCGGCTTCGTTCACACCCGGCACGATACCTGCGCAGGATTGATCTACCAGACCCAGAATCGATTTCCCGACCCCCTGGCTTGGTGCTGGACTCGTACTGACTAGACAGCGATTTCTCAGGACTCCAGGTCGCTCATGCCTAGGGGCACTCAGGAAGCCACACGAGCCGCACGGGAAGGATGGCTACCAGCCCACCTGGTGGGGCATGCGTGGCGTTTGGCTGTGATGACGTGCTGGCATGGTTGAAGGCGCATCCGGCGGTGAGTTTGGGACCGCCAGCGGACGAGGTGGACAGGTAGGGGGACCGCCCGAAGGCGTCCCCAGCGGATGCCCTCGACGCATCGGCGCATGGGGTTGGGGGCTTCCGGCACCTCTGGGTAGAGCCTCCTGAAACGCCGAAATCCCCCGCAACCAAGCAGAGGATTTCTCAATGAGTTCCGGCTTGCCGGAACTCCGTTAGGTGGCGAAGCCACCGGCGTGGAGCTGAGGGGATTTGAACCCCTGACCCCT
>CBDTUP010000319.1:0-3436 GCA_965363685.1 uncultured bacterium
GACCGTGTTGACCATCGGCACCACCAGGCCCAACGCACCCGCGTCGAGCGTGCGCTGGCACCAGATCGTATCGTTCCACGGCATGCGTGCCATCGGCACCGCGCCGCCCAACTGGATCGCGCGGAACATGTTGACCATGGTGTCAAAGCCCACCGGGCTGTGCTCCACGTCCACCACCAGCCAATCCCAGCCGATGCGCGCCAGGTTTTCCGCCGCCACCGGCGAGCAGAGCCCCAGCCACGTATGCGATTACTCCCGTGGCGGCGACCACCACGTAACGGGGAATGAGCAAGCGGAACGGGTCGGGAACCCGGGTTCTGAGGAACACGGCCATTTCGTATCGGGACTCGATCGTGAGGGCTCCGGCCGCGATCATGATCAACACCAGCAGGCCCAACTGCTGCACGTTCCCGGAATACTGCATGATGCCGTCCGCCGGAGTCGGGTCCGGGAATGTTATCTCGATTCCTTCGCCGAATTGTTCGATGATCTCGCTCATGTAGCGGGCGGTCAACGGACCGATGATGCCGAAGAAGAGAAAAACGGCCGCGATCGCGATCCACCGCTTGGTCCGAATCATCCGCAGCCATTCCAAGCGCCACAGTGTCACGAGGTCAACTCCAGGAAGACGTCCTCTAGGTCCGCTCCTTCGGGTGTCACCGAGATGACCTCAGCCTGCGCGTCGGCAAGGACTCGGATCAGGTTCTTCTCAGCTTCACCCGGTCCCACCGCCGCAACTAGGAACTCCATCAGAGAGGATTGTTCAATCGAGTGGACCCAAGAAGCGGCCTCGAGTGATTGAACCACTGCGGAGTTCGGTGTTCGGAGCCGAACCCGGTACGTGACGCCTGCACGGCCGACCAGTAACTCATCCAACGAACCCTCGAATAACAGGTGACCGTCCCTGAGGATGCCGACCGTATCGCAAACCTCCTGGACATCGCTGAGGATGTGGCTCGAGAACATGACCGTGGCGCGTCCACGTAGTCGGGCAACGAGATCGAGCACTTCTCGCCGTCCGGCGGGGTCTAGCGCGGCGCTCGGTTCATCGAGCAACAAGACCTGTGGGTCGCCGACAACTGTGGCAGCCAATCCCAGTCGCTGCAGCATGCCCCGGGAGAATCCTCCGACCTTCTTTTCGATTGCATCCTCCAGGCCGGCTTCCACCAGCACTTCACGAACTCGGGTTTCGGGAATCTCAGGAGCCGAGAGCGTGCGGCTCAAGTCGACCACCTCGGCGGCGGTCAACCAGGGTTCGTACTGAGGTGTGTCGGGTAGAACCGCGAGTTGCTCGATCTGCACGCCGACATCGAGCGAGCCGGAGGTCGGGTGGCGGAGGCCGGCGAGAAGGCCAAGCAAGGTCGTCTTGCCTGCCCCGTTCGGGCCGACCAAGCCGTAGATGGATCCGTCCCGAACCGAGACCGACACGCCGTCGAGGGCCCGATGGCTTCCGTAAGTCTTGGTCAGGAATTGAGAGGTGATCATTCTTGCTCGCGCCCGATGAGCAGGTAGGCAATGCCCCCGACCGGGACCGATAGCACCACGATGAGGGCCCAGGCCAATTTCGGCAGGTGTTTCACATCGCTACGAGCGATGTCGTACCAGCAGTATCCAACCCATGCCAGGGAGAGAAGGGCCAGCGGAATGAGTGCGAGAACGAGGGCATTGCTCATGCGGGCAACGTTAGCAACAGCCCGGTATTCGGGCCGCCACGTGCGTCAGCCGGTTCAGGCGCTCAAGACAACCACGTACAAACCGACATAGAGGCCAAGGAGCAGTACGCCGGTCAATCGGCTGTGACGCCGGCGGACACCCAGAACAACGGTCACGATGGCGGCGACGGCTAGTGCTCCCAGGCCTCCACGCACTGCCAACCCGGGCGTCACCGCCGTCGGCGCGATGATTGGGCCAATCCCAATCGACAGCGTGGCATCGATGAGGCTCGAGCCGAAGACGTCGCCGACCGCGAGATCACGTTGCCCGGACCGCAAGGCCGTGATGTCAACCATCAGCTCGGGTAACGATGTTCCGAGCGAGGCGCCCAGGAATCCAATGACATAGACAGGGACACCGACGAGATCGGCCACGCGAATCAGTGCTTCGATCGCCAGCCAGGTGCCGCCGCCGACCAACATCAGGGCCCCGAGAGCAAGCGATACATGTCTCGCTTTGCGAGTGGCCGGGACCGGTAACACGGGTTCGGACGCTGGGGGCGCAAAGCGCCAGATCGCGGCGGAGGCGCCAACCCAGGCGGTTACCAGGAGGGCACCGTCGAGGCGGCTCAAGTGGCCGTCGGCGACGAAGATGATTCCAAGGCCCATTGCAAGAACCGTGAGGAATCCGATCACCCGGACGCGTCGACGTCCCACCGCGAAGCCCCCAACCACCAGTGGCAGCAGGCCAAGTACGAGAGTGAGTTGGGTGGCAGCAGATCCGATCGAATCCGAGACGTTGAGGTCGCCCTGACCTCGAAGCGAGGCGATTATCGAGTTGGCGATCTCGGGTAGGTCCGTCCCCACAGCCAAGAGACCGACGCCAATAACGAACGGGGGTAGCCGGCTCCCGAACGCTAATGCGGTGGCGTGACGAACGGCTCGACGACTGGCGGCGAGAGCTACCACCAGTCCGATGATGCCCGCGAGAATCCACAGTGCTGTCATCGCTGACACAAATCCTACGCCGACCGGCGAATGCGGCTCATGCCGGTCCGGCAACATCGAATGTGCATGCAGAAGCAGGCAGAACATGCATGGTCTGCACAATCGGGCAAGAGGATACCTGTCTTCGGGACCTTGTGCCCTACTTCACAAGCGATAAACAGCCGTAATCTGCATGGTATGCAGAACATTCAGAATCCGGGAGCGAAGCGGACATGACCTCACTGCTGACCGCCAAAGAACTACAGGCGCTGTTGCAGGTCGATCGATCCACCATCTACCGGATGGCGGAATCCGGACGGATACCTGCCATCAAAGTCGGTAGGCAGTGGCGGTTTCCCTCCGAACAGATCAACAGTTGGCTCGGCGCCGAGAACTCCCCAACCGCGTCAACGGTGACGCCTCCCGCCGCCCCTACAGACAACGGCTCGCTTCCCGGATTGCTACCGACGGAGTACGTGGATGAAATGGCCGAACTGCTCGGCCAGTTGCTCGGGGTGATGGTCGTTGTTACCGACATGGACGGCAGGCCGATATCGGACGCCGCCAACCCGTGCGGACTTTTCGAGGCCATCAACGAGAACGACGATGCCGTCGCACGCTGCGTCGTCAGCTGGAAGCGTCTCGCAGATCAGATCGATCTCCAGCCCAGATTCACACCCAGCCACATGGGACTGCTCTGCGCCAGGAGCTACCTACGCGTCGGAACAGAACTGAAGGGGATGGTCCTCGCCGGGGGTATCGCGCCAGATATCTGGCCACCTGCTCCCGATGAACTC
>CBDTUP010000320.1:0-3431 GCA_965363685.1 uncultured bacterium
TATTGGCGCTGCTGCCTGCATCCATCGCCGGAGCCGATCCGGGGGAGAAGGCACCCAAAGTCGATTTCACGCTGACGATCCTGCACAACAACGACGGGGAGTCACAAGTCATCAAAGCCGGTTCCGGCGATCTGGCGGACTTCGGCGGGGCGGCCCGCTTCAAGACGGTCGTCGATGATCTCAGGTGGTCGGCGATTCACAGTATCCCTGCCGAACCGGGCAGCAAGCGTGGTGTCGTCATGGTCTCATCCGGAGACAATTTCCTGGCCGGACCCGAGTTCAATGCCAGCCTCGCCAATGGTGTGCCGTTCTACGACACGATCGCCATGGAGTTGATCGGATATGACGCCGTTAGCCTGGGCAACCACGATTTCGATTTCGGACCGGATGTGCTGGCGGACTTCCTGGCTGGATACACAGATCCGCCCACCTACCTGGGTGCGAACCTGGACTTCAGCGGAGAGCCAGGCCTGCAGGCCTACGTAGACGAGGGTGTGATCGTTCCCGCGACCGTGATCGAAGAACGGGGTGAGCGGATCGGCGTGGTGGGAGTGAACACGCCCAACCTGCCCTTCAACTCGTCACCCCGCAACGTGATCGTGGATCCGGACATCCTCGGTGTCGTGCAGGCGGAGGTGGCCAAACTGGGCGCGATGGGGATCGACAAGATCATCCTGGCCTCACACCTTCAGAACATCGGAAATGAGCTCGAGCTGGCATGTCAGGTTCCGGGACTCGACGTGATCGTCGCCGGCGGAGGCGACGAACTCCTCGCCAACGATGGCGATTTGTTGCTTCCGGGCGATGAGAGTGAAGTCTTCGGCGCCTACCCCCAGGTCGCCGACTGTGGCGATTACCGCGTTCCCGTTGTGACGACGTCCGGTGAGTATCGATACGTCGGACGCCTGGTGGTCGAGTTTGACAAGTGGGGCAATGTGCTCGGCTTCGGCGGCGGTCCCGTGAGGGTTTCCGGTGTCGCCCCGGATGCCGTGGAGCCTGATCCGACGGTTCAAATGTATGTAGTGGATCCGGTGGAGGCCTATCTGGCCGATCTCGGAGCCAACGTCATCGCCAACAGTGAGGTCGATCTCGATGGGCTGCGGAGTTCCGTCCGGTCGATGGAGACCAACGAAGGCAACCTGATCGCGGACAGTCTGCTCTACCAGGCACAGATGCTGGCCGCGGATTATGGAGTCGTCCCGGCGGACGTCGCGCTCCAGAACGGCGGAGGAATCCGCAACAACACGATCATCGAAGCCGGCCCAATCACCGAACTCGACACGTTCGGGATGGTGCCGTTCCCCAACTTCTTGACGGTTCTTGAGAACATCCCTCGTGAGCAGTTCAAAGAGATCGTTGAGAACGCGGTGTCCTGTACACAGAGCGGCGACTTCACTCTGAATCCGAACTGTGGTTCGGGCCGATTCGCCCAAATCGCCGGGTTCAGTTTCACTTGGTCGGCGTCCGGCACGGGCCAGATTCTCGATCTCGACGGGGCTGTGCTGGTACCCGGTACGCGGGTGCTCGAGGTGGCACTCGACGATGGCACACCCATCGTGACGGGTGGCGTGGTCGTTGCCGGCCCAGACATCACCGTGGCGACGATCGACTTCCTGGCGAAGGGTGGTGACCAGTATCCGTATCGGGGTGCACCGTTCACCATCCTCGGTCTGACCTATCAGCAGGCACTGGCCGACTACATCGTCAACGGTCTAGGTGGAGTGATCTCCGCCGCGGACTACCCGTTCGGCGGTGAAGGCAGGACCATCGAACTTCCCTAGCGAACTTGATGACCAGGAAGACAGAAGAGAAAGGGAGCCCGGGGCAGTGTCCTGGGCTCCCCAACCTCTGGAGCATGCCTCGGCGCGCTATGCCGTTGAACGCACTGTGGTGTCGATCTTGGCAAGCCGGGGGCGCAGGAACGAGCATCTCGGCGAGTGGACGTGATCGGCACACATGCATCGGTGGCGATGACCAAGGACGTCTACGGACACCTCATCGGCGGCGAGAAGCAGGAAGCCACCGAGGCGACCACAGATGCGCTGTTCGACACCGGACGGCCGGCGGATGACCGCACACGTAATCAGGGAGCGTGACGCGACAAGCGCGATCGATAATGAGGTCAGGGTCAAGGACCGGTGACACAGATCAGCCGTTGAGGTTTCCGCCGACTGGCTGACCCTCTTCGCCCAAGGCCTGCCCAGAGAACCCTGTTCCTGTTGTGGTCGCCGCGTACATGACGGTTCCCGCTGTTGATGACGCCGAGGCCCTGCTTCGGGGCTTCAGTTGGCGCAGGGTGGCATCACGCACAACAGCCGAGACTGAGGTCCCAGCTTCATCAGCTGCAAGACGCAGGGCTTCAGCTTCGATCTCCGTGAAGCTGACCGTTACGACCGGTCCCCACCGTCACCGGAACATCCGTGGCGATTTCTGGCCCGCCTGCCAGGTGAGCTACGTTGCCTTATCCTCCGGCGAGGAAACGGAAGGTAGTGCCGACGTTGCTGGCGACGTAGTCCGTGGGGAGAGTGTTGGCGACGTTGATGACGGCGGTTTGGTTGTGGTCGTAGATGGAGGCGCAGTCGACGCGCCGGATGAGGTCGCTTGGCACGCTGTCAACGCCAGCGCAACACAGAGAACAAGGATGAGTATCCGACGCATCGACTCTCCACCTCTACAACGTCGATCTCCGTCCGAGAGTTGCAACCGTGAAGAGCCGAAAGGCATATGGGGTCGCCGCCGACGCTCAGCGTCTACCCGCCAGGTTTGGTTGGTCGCCACACCCGGCAAGTCATGCCGTCGGCAGGACGGTTCTGGCGATTTCTGTCCGGGACAGGGGGGACACCGATCTGCGGCAACCGCCTCAACGTCGCACGCTACGGGCTTCATCGGGGATCGTCTGTCCGGTCTGTCCACTGTCCCATTGCCTAGTCTCAGTTCCAATGGCTGAACCTCAGGACCGTCGGTTGGCTGCGGTCATGTTCTGTGACATGGTCGGGTTCACTGCTGCCATGCAGGAGAACGAACCGTCGGCGTTGGCTCTGCGGGACCGGTATCGGACGGTGGTCGAAGACCAGCACATGGTGTTCGGTGGGGAGATAGTCCAGTACTACGGGGATGGCACCCTCTCCATATTCTCCAACTCGGTGGATGCTGTCCGCTGTGCAGTCTCCATCCAACAGACCCTCCGTGCGGAGCCGGTCGTGCCCGTACGGGTCGGTGTCCATGTTGGCGATGTGGTGATCGAGGACCACGGCCTGCTGGGCGATGCGGTCAATGTGGCATCCCGGATCGAATCATTCGGGCAGCCGGGTGCCGTGTTGGTGTCGGATTCGGTGCATGACCTGGTCAAGAACCAACCCGACCTGGAAGTGGTCAGCCTGGGAGTGTTCCACCTGGACAATGTGGCCCGTCCGCATGAACTCTTCGCCGTG
>CBDTUP010000321.1:0-3428 GCA_965363685.1 uncultured bacterium
CTGAGAGCACCGCCGCCACCTCGTCATCCGACGCGCCCGACCGCAGCAAACCACGTATGTCGCGGCCCCAGGCGGCAAACAGGCATGTGTAGAGCTGTCCATCAGCGGAGATCCTGGCGCGGGTGCAGGTGGAACAGAACGGCTGCGTAACCGAGGTGATGACGCCGATCTCACCGCCACCATCCTGATAGCGCCACCGCCTCGCCACCTCGCCCGGGTAGCCGGCTTCCATCGGCTCCAGCGGATACCGGTCGCCAATCTGGTTCAGGATCTCGACCGCCGGGACGACATCATCGAGACGCCAACCGTTCGTGTTCCCGACGTCCATGTACTCGATGAAACGCACGATATGGCCGGAACCGCGGAAGTGCTCGGCCATCTGCAGCACCGAACCATCGTTCACGCCTCGTTTCACGACCATGTTGATCTTGACCGGAGCCAGCCCAGCCGCGGCCGCCGCTTCAATCCCGTCAAGGACGGTCTGAACGGGGAATCCGACGTCGTTCATTTTCATGAAGACCTCGTCGTCGAGCGAGTCGAGACTCACGGTCACCCGTCCCAACCCAGCCTCAGCCAGCGCTGCCGCCTTCCTGGCGAGCAACACCCCGTTGGTTGTCAGCGTCACCTCATGCAATCCGTCGACCTGTGCCAGAAGACTGATGAGATGCTCCAGATCCTTGCGGAGTAGAGGTTCACCACCTGTAATCCGCACTTTCTCCACCCCCAGGCCGGTCGAGACGCGTGCAAGACGCGCTATCTCCTCGAACGAGAGCAATAGCTCCCTGGCCAGGAACTCATACTCGCGAGAGAAGATCTCCTTGGGCATGCAGTACCGGCACCGGAAGTTGCATCGGTCGGTAACCGAAATTCGAAGATCCTTAAGCGCCCGTTCACGAGTATCACTCAACATGAAGTACGGACGCTAGCGCAACCTACGAGAGACTCATGAAAAGGCGCTCGAGCTCCTGGGGGGTGTATCCCTCTTTGGCTGCACTCTCCTCGTCGACTACGCACTCGCGCAGCTGTGAGGCCAGGAGTTTGAAGCCGACCCGTTCGAGTGCCTTGGTGGCGGCAGCCACCTGCTGAAACACCTCACGACACTCGCGGTTGTCCTCCATCATGCGGATGACTCCGCCGATTTGTCCCTCGATGCGCTTCAAGCGCCTGATCGACTCCTCAACCGTATTCGACTCGAAATTCATGGTCGTCCCTCAACTGGTACCAGTACCCCGTAGAGTACCCCATCAGACTGCGAACCTGCATAGATTGAGGACGCCGTATACTCGGTGGGGTATCTAGATGATCCGCCCGGAGGCCAAGTGAGCAACATTGAACAGGTAGGCGCCGACGCCTGGAGAACCTGGGTGGAGGAGAACGATGCCCTACTGCTCGACATCCGGGAACCATTCGAATGGCAGCAAACGGGAGTCCTTCCGGACGCGAAGTTGATCAGCATGGGCGAGCTACCCACGTCGCTCGATCAACTCGATCAGGACACACCAATCCTCGTCGTGTGTCGCACCGGCAATCGTTCACAGCACGCCGCCGCCTGGCTCGACTCGCACGGTTACCAGGCCGCCAACCTGGCCGGCGGAGTGGTGGCGGTGGCGAAGACCATGCAAAGCAACTAGCCCCCCTGGTCGGGCGGGGTCACATCTCCGGACCGAATCCGGAAGCTCTGGATCGCGGCGCCGAACACTTCATCTAGAGGGTCTTCCCCTTCCTCCCTCGAACAAGTCACGACCAACCCGTCGACGAATAGCTGGTGCTGGACAACACCGGCACCGTCATCCCGGCTCCACCGGAATCGCCGGTACACGGCGCAGGGTCGGACCGACTCATGGATCAATTGATAAGAGAGGTATTTGGCCTGATGATCGGCGATCGCCGATCTGGCCGACTCCTTGGCCGAAACACCGTGGCGACTCACAGTGATCGTCGCGCCCGACCCTCCGGAAACGGCGTCGAGAAACACCACCAGATGATGGGGCGTCGCCATTCGTACCCAATCCGAGGGAATAGCGACCGAGAACTGATTGCCCACATATTCAATCAATGCCACAGCGAAGCGATCCAATCCGTTGCAGACTCCACAGCTTCGAGCACATCCGACCCTACGGCGGCAACATCGATCTCGAGCGCAATATCGAATCCACCTCCGAGTCCGAGAAACGCCGAAGCCCCGAAGTCGAAGTTGAATCGACCGGCAGAGTACGTAGCCGCCCCATCGACATCGACACCGAGTCCCATCCCGACCTCCCCGCCGGCCACCACCGACGCTCCGGACATCGCGACGGCAACCGAGCCGGCCGCTCCCACCCCTACGAATGCGTCCATCCCGAGGTCGATTCCGAGATCGCCGTCGGTTGGCCTCAAATCCAACTGCCCTTCGACAGCAGCTTCAGCCCCCACGAAGACTTCGCCGGCAACGCCGCCTTGCTCCAACCCCAAGCCGTACTCGACCTGAGCCAGGTGGGCACCGCCCGCGGCGATTCCTCCGAGCTCCAGGCCCCATTCCCCAAAACCGACCCACCCTTCCGCCTGACCGTCGGCAATTAGGGCTGCAGCGGAGAACGCGCCCAGGTTTCCGGCGACTTCGTACGCATCGACGGCTACCCGTCCGTGCCTTCCGCCCCGTAGGACGGTGGTTCGGACCCGATTGTCCGCCTCGACCTCCGATCGACTCCCCCACTGTTCGGACGCTTCTACGAATCCCTTCATGGAAAACGGGCGCGGATCGGTACGAACAGCGCCTACCTCGACCGACGGTCCGACTGCGATCCGCCGCCGGCGGATATCACCCGCGGTTGACTCGAGCGCATCGGCTACCAATCGCAGACGAGACCCGTTGCCACCAACGAGGATCCCGATTGAGCACAGCTCCACGGAGGCTTCGCCAAGCCGTGCGGCGAGGTACTGCAGTCCCGGTTGGTCTATTAGCCGATAGTCTCCCAACGCCCCTCGAGAGATAGCAAGATGCTCAGGCTATCGCTAACTATCGCTATCTGTCAATAGTTGTTCAGAATTCAGTTCCAACCGGGCAAAGGGATCTACGGCTCCAACGACCCATGCCCCGAGTCCAAAAAGGGCGACCGCACCGACCACGACCCAACGGACGATCGGGATCAATGAAAGGACCAGCAAGATTCCGGCCCCCACCAGGAAACCGAATGGGGCGGAGCGGCGCGGCGCAATCCGCCGACCAACGGCGGTCAATGCAGGAACGGGCGCAATGATGATCGCCAGAACGAAGATGCCGGCAACACCGACCGCAATCGGAACAAGGGCGAGAGCGAGCGGAAAGGCAACATCCGGCTCGGCGGTTGTCGCGATCGTCCCGATCACCGCCGGGATGACCAGGGGAATCGGGAGCAGCAAGATACCGGTGATCAACGAGGCCGGCCATCGCTTCCCGGCCGCAATGGCCG
>CBDTUP010000322.1:0-3407 GCA_965363685.1 uncultured bacterium
CCAGCGCACCTGGTATTCGCTCCCAACCAACGCCACGCGCTGGGGATGAAGTGACCGACGTAGAAGGTAGCCGACCGTCGGCGGTCTACCGGGTTGGAGAGTGAGTGGTCCCACGATTGTGGCTCGCTGTGCGCGGAAGGTAGTCCTTCCGCCCAGGATTCGGCCGTCGAGCTCCACGAAACCAGTTGCCGTTGGTGCACCGACCGGCGACCGCAGCACCACCCTCACTCCAGATTCATCCCGTGCTGCGTATATGCCGCAGCTGCATTCGACAGCCGGCACCACCGGGTGGTGTTGCTCGCGGCGGGGCGGAAGAACGAAGTCACGCCGTAGTGGACTTGTGGCCGTACATCTGGCATCCATCCGACTGCTTCGCCATGGATATCCGTACAGTCCGGTGAGCATCGGGGTCGAGACTCCGAGCGGCAAGCCCTCGGAAGCAATCAACCAAATACGCCGAGCGAGAATCGGACCCGTGCCACTGAGGGAGGCAGGGGAAACCGTCTCAACATGCCCTCCGAGGAGATCGGCAGCCATCACACCTTCAGCATATCGAGGCGAGTGTCGGTGCGGCGCGGACATTCCATAGTCTGCTGATCTCGGGTATCGGTTACCCGGGGTTTCAGGTAGACTTATTTCCCAAGGCGACCCAGCCTCAGCTTCTTATGCGCCCCCGGCCTTTCCCAGAGGTTCACCCTCTATGCCTGCGTGAGCGACCGCTGTCGCATCAGCAACCGGCGCCACTAGAGAGGTCTGAGAGGATGGGCACTAATGAAGCACAACGGAGGCATTCCTTCGATCGGATTCTTGAGTACTTACCCGCCGACCTCGTGCGGGTTGGCGACGTTCGCGGCCTCGTTGCGTGAGGCCGTCGCCGATGTCCGCGGGTCAGACCACGGCCTAGGTGTAGTGAGTTTGGCGGACGGTCAGCGTGAGGTGCTGAAACCGGAAGTCGTCTACGAACATCTCAACGGAGACCGTGCCTCTCTCGTGGGCTCGATCGAAGCGCTCAACTCCTTCGATGCGGTGTTTGCTCAGCACGAGTACGGGATCTACGGCGGACCCGACGGCAGCGAGGTTCTCGATTTGCTGTCAGGTCTCGAGGTACCGGCGGTCGTCACCCTCCACACAGTGCTGAGCCGACCCAGCCCAAGCCAGCGGACGATTCTGGAGAAGGTCGTCGATCTCGCGGAGCGGACGATCGTGATGACTGATACAGCGAATCGGCGACTCGTAGACGGCTACCTGGTCGACCCAACCAAAGTCCGAGTGGTTCCACACGGGGCGAGAGTCAGCCTCGGTGGCCCGTCCCTGGCGGCCGGGACCCGGCCGGTAGTACTGACGTGGGGCCTGATCGGCCCGGGCAAGGGTTTGGAGATGGCGATCGATGCCTTCGCAGGCCTTCAGGATCTTGATCCTCTTCCTCGCTACGTCATTCTGGGAAAGACGCATCCCAAGGTCCAGGCCGCCCAGGGCGATGCGTACCTCGAGAGCCTTGTAGCCCGGGTTCATGATCTCGGCCTGGATGATGTCGTCGAGTTCGACGGCAGGTATCTCGACTCTGAGGCACTCTCAATGGCAGTCCGGCAGGCAGATCTGGTCTTGCTTCCGTATGAATCCACTGAACAGGTCACTTCGGGAGTGCTGGTCGAAGCCATCGCCGCAGGCAAGCCGGTCATCGCTACCGCCTTCCCTCACGCCATCGAACTCCTGGGCACCGACGCCGGGATCGTCGTCCCGCACGGCGATCCGATCGCCATGACTGCGGCACTCCGCAAGGTGTTCACCGATCCCGCCTTGGCGGCCAGCATGGCAGTGGAGGCAAGGCAGATCGGCTCCACCCTGCACTGGCCAATCATCGCCCGCCGATACCATCACATGGCGACGAAGCTCGTAACCCGCCGTCAAGCAGCCGGAGCTGGCACCACGGACAAGCGCCCACCGAAAGCCTTGGATGCCTTCGCCAAAGTCGGCTGAAGCCCAGCAGCCGGAGAAGGAGTCAGCCGTGCGGTCGGACTCATCGGACGGTCGAGGTGTCTCTGAACCTCTGCCAAAGCCTCGCTTCGATCACCTCCAACGGATGACCGACCAACTGGGGCTATGGGAGCACGCTCTCTACATGACCCCGCGCACCGAGCACGGCTTCTGCACCGACGACAACGCCCGAGCCCTCATCGTTGCTTGCCGTCAGCCGGATCCATCCCTCGATCTTGTCAACCTGGGCGGGATCTATCTGACCTTCCTTCAACATGCCCAGTTGGCCGGTGGCGGTTTCCACAACCGACGCAATTTCGACGGGTCGTGGGCAGACGAAGTGGGATCGGACGACTCACAAGGACGGGCGCTCTGGGCACTGGGGGAGGTAGCCCGCCACGGTCAGTCATCCTGGATGCGTGAATCCGGGTTGGACATAATCGACAAGCAACGGGATTTCGATTCGCCCTTTCTACGCGCCAACGCCTTTGCCGTCCTGGGCGCAACCGAGGCGCTGTGCGTTTCGCCCGATCATCACAGCGCCCGGCACATCCTGGAGCGGTGCGTCGGCCACCTTTCTGTGCGGGATGATGATCGCTGGCCATGGCCTGAAGATCGGCTTGCCTACGACAACGCAAGAATCCCTGAAGCTTTGATGGCTGCCGGTGCACTCCTTGGAACCGATGACCTCATTGATGCTGGGCTTCGCTTGCTCGAATGGTTGGTGGAGAAGGAAACACTCGACGGCCACTTCAGCTTCACCCCGGTAGATGGATGGGCGCCGGGCGAGCCACGGCCCGGTTTTGATCAGCAACCGGTCGAGGCGGCTGCCATGGGTGATGCGTGCTTTCGTGCATGGTCGTTGACAGGGGACAACCGCTGGAAGGACCGGGTTGAGCAGCTGGCCTACTGGTTTGTGGGTGCCAACGATGCCGGGTTGGCTCTCTACGACCCGCAAACCGGTGGATGCGGCGATGGGCTCAGCCGCGACCACATCAACATGAATCGGGGAGCCGAATCGACGCTGGCCGCGCTCGCAGTGCTTCAACTCGCCGACAAGCTCGGCCAAACCGAGGCGCACCGGGCAACAAGATCCAAGGTCTGACCGTCTCGACCGCCTACGCTCTGATTTCGCGTTCCAATTCTCGCGACACGACACTGGTGATCGGAAGCATGCCATCCCCGATATGAAGCCCATTCCCGTCATTCGATCCGCAGTACGCCTAGCCCCCGATCCGCATCGCGTGATCACGAAGCCATTCCTACCGGGCGAGCAGGTCTTCCCAGACGGTCATTCGCGAGCCCGGCTGATCATCAAGCGGATACTGGCCATGCCGGAAGCCGACGTGGCCTCCACACTCGAGACCACGCTGAATCGATTCGGATCCAGACATAGGAATCTGGCAGCAGTCCTCGAACAGCACTTTGAGATT
>CBDTUP010000323.1:0-3377 GCA_965363685.1 uncultured bacterium
TGCTGGTCGGCCTGGCACTCGCGGCCGGCGCAGCCATGGGAGCTGCCTGACGGAACAGCCCGGCGCCCAACCGGGCTCTAATGTGAAACCGCCACAGAGAGGGAGCCGCGTGTTCGAACTCGACCCACTGAAATCCCGCAACGATCAGTTCGTCGAATCCTTCGAGGGTCGAGACCTGCCGATCGGAAGCCGGTTTCCGCTGGTGGTCGTTAGCTGCATCGACCCACGCACCTCGCCCGTCCATTATCTCAACCTGGAAATGGGCGATGCC
This sequence comes from uncultured bacterium, assembly GCA_965363685.1. Taxonomy (GTDB): domain Bacteria; phylum Actinomycetota; class Acidimicrobiia; order Spongiisociales; family JAHEDJ01; genus JAHEDJ01. The sequence continues at coordinate 272 of CBDTUP010000323.1, forward strand.
TACGTCATGCGGACTGTCGGTGGAAGGGTGACCGATACGGTCGAAGCCGAACTGGCCATCCTGTGGTTCTTGCTGGAACACACGTCGGGTTCGAAGCCCGACCTCAGCGTCATGGTCGTTCACCACACCGACTGCGGAATGCAGAAGATCTCCTCGGAAGAGTCACGAATCGATCTAACCGAGTTCATGGGGACCGATCGTTTCACCGATACCTACCCGGCGCCGGACCCCCGAGAAAGCGTCCACTTCGACGTAGAACGACTGCGCACTTCAACAAGGGTTCCTGGTGGATTCACCGTTACGGGTCACGTATTCGATGTGAAGACCGGACGCCTCCACCAGATCGTCGAATAGGCGGTTCAGTTCGGTAAACCTATGAAGTCGCCAACCAACGAGGCGATCTCACCGGGCGTTTCGGCAATGACGGCATGCCCTGCGTCCAGGACTATCGCCAACGCACCATCTGGTACTGCACTCACCATGGCTTCCGCATGGTCTCTATAGCGGGGGTCATCAAGACCGGCGATGGCCAGCAGTGGCACTGCCAACCGCTCCAGGCTCCCACCGAGGAATGGTTGCTCTCCTTGGCCCATGCCGCGGAGGGCGGCAGCCAAGCCGGCGGCGCTGTTTTCGAGGCGGCGCAATCGGTCGGCGTTCCGCCATTGAGGGGGCCGACGCTGCAAGCCGGCGAACATCTCCAGCGCCAGCCACTCGTCGACAAACGCCTCGATGCCCAGATCCTCTATCCGACCGGCCAGGAGGTCGTCTGCCTCCCTGCGTTGCCGGCGAAGTTCGGGATCCTCGATACCCGGAGAGGCGGAAACCAGGATGAGACGGTCGATCAAATCGGGTCCGGCCAGCGCCACGCCGAGTGCAATCCTCCCACCCTGCGAGTACCCGAGGAGGGCCGGGCGGTTTCCCAGCGACACGAGTACTTCTGTCACGACAGAGACGGCGACCTCGAAGGTGATCGGGCCTACCTCCGTGCTCCCGTGCCCCGGGAGATCCACCGCGACAACTCCGACCTCGAGCAGCGAAGCCAGCTCCTCGAACGATCCACCATGCTGCGTGAACCCGTGCAAGGCAACAAGACCAACCGGCCCGTCTCCGAACTCTCTCACGGTCACTTGCCCAAACTTGGTTTGTGTTTCCCTCACAGGCGGTAGTGTGGCCGCGCTGATGCGCACTCCCACCCGCAACTACGCAGCCACGGTGCCGTTCGTCGAGGCGCTAGCCCGCCTCGGACTCCAACATGCGGCGATTACTCCTGGATCACGCAACACACCGCTTGCCTTCGCCTTCGCTGCCAACTCCGATGTAACGGACAGCTCGCACCACGACGAAAGATCCGCCGGCTTCTTCGCGCTTGGAATGGCGCGCTCGACGAGGCGACCCGTTGCCCTGGTCTGCACATCGGGTACTGCGGCGGCCGAGTTTCTGCCGGCAATCATCGAGGGACGCAACGCCCGGATCCCGCTGATCGTGCTGACCGCGGATCGACCTCCGGAGACCCGAGACGTCGGCGCCCCGCAGACTATTGATCAACACGGGATGTACGGCCGGGCCGTCAAGTGGTCGTACGAAGCGCCGGTTCCGCAGGCCACACCGGACATCATCAACGCTTTCACGGCATTGGCCGGTCGGGCATGGTCGGCTGCCATCGAAGCCCCAATGGGACCCGTTCATCTGAACCTGCCTTTTCGCGACCCGCTGGCGCCCATCGTCGTTGCCGGTGACGTACCGGATGATCTACCGGAACCGCTCTTCCCTTCTTACTCACCCTCTCCCCCGGCGACCCCACCGATCGAACTCATCGAACGGGTCTTCAACTCCTTCATGTCACGAAAGACTCTGATGATCGCCGGCCCCACCGATGATCCAGGGTTTGCAGCTCCGGCCGCCGAACTTGCCACCAGGGGGCAGATACCGGTGGTTGCCGACCCGTTGTCGGGACTGCGGACGGGCAACCACGACCTCACGAACGTGATATCTACCGGCGACTGGCTGGCACGGCGCGGAGACCTCGACAACTCTCTGCGACCGGAACTCGTACTCCGTTTCGGTGCGACACCCACCTCCAAGTCTCTGACCGACTGGCTGGCAGCCAACCGGGACGTGGAACAGATCCTGTTCGAAGAAGCAGGATGGAGGGACCCTTCCGCTTCGGCCGACCATCTGATCCGCAGCGACCCGACGGGGGCTGCAACCATGTTGGCAGCGCGAATCAACGAACCGGTCAATCCCGCCTGGGTCGACCAGTGGCGACGGGCTGAGACCGCGATCATCGAGAGCTACGACGTCCCGTTCCCCTCCGAACCGGCAGTGGTGCGTGCACTCAATGCCTCACTGCCTTCTGGAGCCGCGCTCTGGATTGCGTCGTCAATGCCGATCCGCATCATGGATGGGTTCTTCACACCGATCGAACGGGACATCTCCTTCTACGGCAACCGGGGCGCCAACGGCATTGACGGGCTCATCTCATCCGCCCTCGGAACCGCAGTTGGAACAAGTCGGCCCACCTATGTGTATGCAGGCGACCTATCGACGCTTCATGACTTGACGGCGCTCGCCACAGCCGTCCGCATGAAGGTTCCGGTCACGGTCGTTCTGGTCAACAACGACGGCGGGGGGATCTTCCACCTGTTGCCGCAAGTCGACTTCCCGGAGGCGTTCGAGAAGCATCTCGGCACACCGCACGGCCTGGACTTTTCGAAGATCGCTGAGGCCTTCGGAATCGAACACCAGCTCCCGACCACCAGCGATGCCCTCAGCGATCTGATAACCACAGCGGCGACGGAACCGCGCATCATCGAAATCAAAACGGACCGCCAACGCAGCGCGCCTCAGCAAGTCGCTAACACGACACCCGGAACCATAAGTACCGGGGGCAGGGACGCGTCGGCTCTTTGACATTGTCGGTTAGAATGAAGGGACATGCGGGCGGCGGCCCGGCATCCGGAACACTAGGTTCGGGTCTGTCGGTAAATAATAAGCCGTTCCAAATGGAGCTTCGCACATCGGTTTCGCGATCGATGGACGAGGTTCGCATGTCCAAAACGCAACACACCAGATTGTGATTTTGTGCAGGAACGGCTCCTAGTCAGCC
>CBDTUP010000324.1:0-3350 GCA_965363685.1 uncultured bacterium
CGTACCTACACCTACCTCGGGTTGTTCGGTTACGCGGTCGATGCGGTGGTGGTGAACCGGGTGTTGCCGCCGACTGTGACCGACACCTATTTCGATGCTTGGCGTGAGGTGCAGGCAAGACACATGGAGGTGATCGAGGATTCCTTTCAGGAAGTGTCGATCCTCCCGTTGCGCCTGTTCGATCAGGAGATGGTCGGTGTCACCCGTCTCCGTCAACTCGCCGCGGAGCTGTACGGCGACACGGATCCCATAGACGGTTACGAGGGGAGCTCCCCTTTCACGATTACAGACGACGGTGAAGAGGTGGTCCTCGAACTCGGTGTGGCCTTCGCCGATGAGGAGGAACTCGACGTTTTGCGGCGGGGGAGCGAACTGTATGTGACCGTAGGTCCCTATCGCCGGTCGTTCGTCCTGCCGGACTCGCTGCTTCGCAGACGCATCGCCGGAGCCAAGTTGACCGGCGGCGTGTTGCGAGTGACGTTTACTGAGTGATGGTGCCCTGCGCGATCGGTATCGATGTCGGCGGAACGACGATCAAAGCCGCTCGTGTCGATTGCGCGGGCGTAACCGATGACCTGCGACGCATCCCGACTCCTTCGAGTGCCGGCCTGGTGGCCGAGTTCTGTGCAGATCTGGCATTGGCACTGATGACGGACGAGGTCGTCGGCGCCGGTATCGGCTCGGCCGGATTTGTGGATGGAGGGGTTCACATCTGGGGCCCCCATGTGCCGGGTCCTTCTCCGCTGGTGGAGGCGGTGACGAAGGCAATCGGAATGCCGACGACAGCCGATAACGATGCCAATGCTGCCGCCTTTGCCGAGTTGCGTCTCGGGGCCGCCCGGGGTCGCTTGAATGCAGTGGTAGTGATGCTCGGCACCGGAATCGGCGGCGGATTGATCATCGACGGGAGCATCTACCGGGGGAGGGGCTTCGCGGGCGAACTCGGCCATATGGTCGTCGATCCGGATGGCCCCAAGTGCGAGTGTGGACGCAACGGCTGTTGGGAAACTCTGGTGTCGGGCTCGGTGTTGGATGCGGAGGCCCGTCGGATCGCGGCAGCCGATCCCGACGGCGTTTTGGCAAAGGCTGCAGGCAACGGAGATGTTTCCGGAGTGCACCTGATGGTGGCGGCGCAGCACGGTGATGCAGCCTCGCTCATTTCTTGGACCACAGCCGGACGATGGCTCGGGAAAGGAATGGCCGATCTGGTTGCGGTCCTGGACCCAGAGACATTCGTGGTTGGAGGGGCACCGTCGCGGGCTGGTGGGCTGATTCTCGATCCTGCCAGGGCCGCACTCACCGACCTGATACATGCTGGGGGAATCCGTACCGTCCCACCCGTGGTGATTTCTCGCTACGGTGAGAACGCGGCTGTAATTGGAGCCGCGCTACAAGCCCTGGAGAGATTCGATGACTGAGCCGCTGCGGCCCGATGCCGTATACGACCCGACCGGCCATCCGGTGGCGTTGCGCGGCATGTGGATGAAGGAAGCAGCACTGGCGTTGCCGAACCTGATCAAGCTGGTCTATCGGTTGATGCGAGACGACCGTATCCCGCGCAAGAGCAAGGCAATACTCGGCGCCATTCTTGGATACATAGTGGTCCCGATCGATGTCGTCCCCGACTTCATTCCGATCATCGGTCAGACCGATGACGCGCTGTTGCTGGCCTACGGTGTCCGCCACATCATCGACGTAGCCGGCTCGGATATCGTGCTCGAGCACTGGGACGGTAGCCAGGATGTCCTGGAGTTGGTCGGCCAGATCACCGGTTTCGCCGCCGGCCTCCTGCCGAAACCTGTGCAGCGACTGCTGGCCCGGTTGAGCTCCATCTAGCCTTCCCGTTCTTGCGTGAGTACCTCCCGCGAGGCGGGACGCCGCCACGCAGGTACTCGGAGAAGGAGGATGTTGGTCGTTCGTTAGGTCCGCCGGACAGCCTGATGGGATGCGCGGTGTTGCACGCTTGGGAAGCCCCGATCTTGCTCCTATCGATAGAGTGGTGTCGGTGTTGGACCTGCGGATGCTCGGGGCCGTTGAGGCCGTCGACAGTGCGGGGCACGGCGTGAAGCTCGGGGGCACCCGGCAGCGTGGCCTCCTGGCGCTACTGGCGCTGAGTGCTCCGAACATGGTCGCGACCGACACAATTGTCGAAGCGCTTTGGGGGGAAGCTGATGTTGCTCGACCCGATGCCGCCCTACACATGGCGATAAACCGCCTCAGAGCCTCCATTGGAGACGACCTGGTGGTGACTGAATCCGGCGGCTACCGCCTCGAGATCCCCAGTCCGAACTCGGACGTCAGTCGTTTTCGGGCACTCGTGCAACGAGGCGTCCAGTTACACACACTCGGACATCCAACCAAGGCCTGTGAGAGCTTCCGCCACGCGCTGGCCCAATGGCGAGCTCCGGCGCTCAATGATGTTCGAGAGTTTGAGTTCGCCGAACGGGAGTCGCGATTACTTGAAGATGAACGGTTGATGGCAGTCGAGCACTTGATGGAGTCGATGTTGGCCGCCGGCGAGCACGACCTGGTCATCGGCGAGTTGTTCGGACTCGTGCAGTCTTTTCCGTTCCGGGAACGGATGTGGCATCTCTTGATGCTCGCCCTCTACCGGTCGGGGCGTCAGGCAGAGGCGCTGGCCGCCTTCAAGGATTTGCGAACGAAACTGGGGGAGGAGCTCGGAATCGAGCCGGGTCCCGAGTTGATGGATTTGGAGGAGCGCATACTCCTGCACGATCCGTCGCTCACCGTTTACCAGCCGGCTCCCGGAGAACTCGGGTACGAGGTGGATTATGTGAACTTCTCGCCCGGCAACGTGATCGTCGAGCAGGGTGATCTGGCGTCCTCGGTCTACTGGATCGAAGAAGGTCGGGTGGAGGTCCTTGCTACCGACACCTCGGGCAAGAGCCAGCGGTTGACCGAGTTGGGGGCCGGCCGCTATTTCGGAGAGTTGGCCGTCACCCTGGGGACGCGTCGTACCGCCACCGTTCGGGCCCTGGTGCCGACGACGGTCAGCGTCCACGATCTCAGGAGTTTCCGGTTTCGCCTTGGTACGGAACGTAGAAAGTCAGGCGACGAAGGCGAAGCCGTCGACGGTTTGTGGAATCTCATCCGCAGAGGCGAGTACCTGCAGGCATACGATCGAGCAGCCGGGTTCATTGAGGTTGGCGAGGCAACTTCGGAAGTCCGCTACCTGGCCGTGCTTGCCCTCGCCCGGTCGGGTGCTACCTCCCAGGCTCAGAAGCGCTACGAACAATACGGCCTGGGATCGATCGACCCGTCGACCCTCTCTCCCAAGGTGGCGGGGGATATTGCCGTACTCTCGGCCCGCCTCGACAAGGACGAGGCCC
>CBDTUP010000325.1:0-3290 GCA_965363685.1 uncultured bacterium
GGCGAATCCCACCGGAGAAGTAGTCGCCGACCGGTGACGCCAAGACGTAGAGCAAGGCCTCCTTGCTCGGAGCAGCCGCGGCGCCGACATTGGCTTCCGTTCCGATCAGCGTCGGCCGTAGGTAGAGCGAGCCGGGCGGTTCGGGTATTGCCTCGCGGGCCGCATTGACTACATCGATGATCATCCGTTCGAGGCGCGGCCCTTCGGGGATCGGCAAACAGAGCAGGCGAGCGCTGGCCTGCATTCTCGCAATGTGTCGATCGAGACGGAACAGGCGCAATTCGCCGTTCAGACCGCGGTGCGCTTTCAGGCCTTCGAACACCGAACTCGAGTAGTGGAGTACATGGGCGGCAGGATGAATCGGGAGAGGAGCGACTGGTTCGAGGTGCGAGTCCTCCCATCGTTCCCCATCCCAGCGACTGAGGGCCATCATCTCGGTGAATACGGCTCCAAAGGGGGCGCTTTCGTGTGCTGGAACTGAGATGGTGCCTCCCTCCGGGATAGGTTCAGGCACTCTAGCGAACGCCCGGAGGCGTATAACCAGCGGCGTTAGATCAGTGCGCCGCTCTCGATCAGGTCGACAACGGCTTCGATTTCCATGGTCAGGGGGCGATCGTCTTCGAGCGGAGGGACGACCTCTCGTACCCGACCGACCACTGCAGCGAGTCGAGGTGCCGGTTCGAGTGGTCGCCGGTACTCAATCCCCTGCACTGCACAGAGGATCTCCACTGCGAGAACGCGGCTGATGTTTTCGAGCACCTGAAACAGTTTGCGGCCGGCGCCCCATCCCATCGAAACGTGATCCTCTTGGCTGCCGGAGGTCGGGATCGACTCGACCGATGCGGGATGGCTGAGCACCCGGCTTTCGGCAACGAGCGCGGCGGCGGTGTACTGCAGCAGCATGTAGCCCGAGTTGATCCCGGGCCGAGGAGAGAGAAAGGCGGGTAAGCCGGACGAGCGCTCGGGATCGAGCAGCCGATCGGTCCGACGTTCCGAGATGTTTCCCAACTCGGTCGCAGCGATAGTCATGAAGTCGAGTGCGAAGGCCAGAGGCTGTCCGTGGAAGTTCCCGGCCGATATCAGCTCGTCCGCGTCTGCGAAGACGATTGGATTGTCGACAACCGAGCCGAGTTCTGTATCGAACACGGACTCCGCATGACTCAACGTGTCCCATACCGCTCCGTGAACCTGCGGCGCGCACCGCAATGAGTAGGCGTCCTGGACTGCATGCACAAAGTCATCCCGGTGGCTGTCACCGATGCCGGATCCCTCTAGAAGGCGGGCAATTCTTCCCGCGGATGCGATCTGTCCCGGATGAGGCCGAAGTGCATGGACTTCCGCTCGGAACGGTCTCGAGCTTCCTTTGAGCGCCTCGACAGAGAGCGCCGCCGCAACATCGGCCGCGGCGGCAAGGAGTCGGGCCCGATGCAGTCCGAGCACGCCGAACGAAAGCATCCCCTCAGTACCGTTGAGAAGGCTCAGACCCTCCTTCGCCCGGAGGCGAATCGGGGCGAGGCCGTGTCTTCCGAGCACCTGAGCAGCGGGTTCGACCCGGTCACCGTCCTTGAGAAACCCCTCACCGATGACCGGAAGGGCGAGGTGGGCAAATGGCGCCAGATCACCCGAGGCGCCGACGGAACCCTGGGCAGGCACGACCGGCAACAGGTTCTCACGCAAGAAGTCGATGTAGCGCTCAACGATCAGCGGGCGGACGCCCGAGTAACCCTGCGAGAGAGTACGCGCTCTGAGGAGCAGCATCGAGCGAACCAGATCGTCCGGTAGCGGATCGCCCACACCGGCGGCATGGGATCTGAGCAATCGGATCTGAAGGTCTTCCGCTTCACCGGGGTCGATTCTCTCCGAAGCCAAAGCTCCGAACCCGGTGGTGACCCCATAAAGGGTGCGATCCTCGGCTACGGCCCGCTCGACCACATCCCTGGCGGGAAGCATCCTCGCCCGTACGTCATGATGCAGGACCGCCTCGGCTCGCCTCGTCGCTACAGCAACAACCTCTTCAACTGTGAGGGGCCCACCATCAACATTGACATGCATACCCCGGAGGCTATCAGCGGCCCATCCCCTTTCCTGTCAATGCGGCGTGCCAAAACCGGTGACTCGCATTGACAGGAAAACAGGTTCAAGATTCCTGTCAATCGGGTGTATCAGAAACGATACGTGCGATTGACAGGAACTTGGGCTAGTCGATGGGGGCGATGTCGCGGTGTTCGACGACGGGTTCGCCGCGGCGGCGGTGCCAGCCGTCCCACAGAACCAGCATCGATGGCAGCACGAACACGGCGGCGATGAGTGCGAAACTGATCGCGTACACCGTGACTGCACCGAACTGTTGGAACGGCACAAGCGAAGACGTCACGAGGATTCCAAACCCGGCAACAGTGGTGAAGGCTGAACCGGCCAGAGCGCCACCAGTGTGGCGGGTCGTTGAGTGGATCGCCTCTTTCGGATCGTCGAAGCGTTGCCGATCCTCCTGATACCGGTGGGTTATGTGAATCGTGTACGGCACGCCGATACCGATGGCGAGCGCAGAGATCGTGGCGGTGACCGGGCCAAAGGGGATACCGGTCCAAGCCATCATGCCGAACGTCCAAAGCACGATCAGTGCCACCGGCAGGATCGTGATGATCCCCAGGAACGGCCGGCGAGACTCGATCAAGAAGTTGAGCACCAGCAGGATCCCCGCCGCGATCAGAGTGATCAACAGCGACCTCAGCTGGGAGTCAGAAAGCGATTGAACAACCACCTGCGAAATGATGTTCTCATTGGTCGCCACGGCCGTCGTACCGTCTATAGCCGTCACCGGTGCAAGGTCGTCTTTGAGGTCGGCAGCCAGTTGCTCCACCGCCGCTTCGCCCGCTTGCGTGGATATCGACATGTCGACGTACCGGTACGAACCGTCATCACCGCGGGCGGCCACGGCGGCCATCTGGTCGGGTGCCAGCTCGGCAGCTCGATCGTACAACCCGGCCACATCGGCGCCGTCGGCAATGGTCAGATCCTGCTGCAACCCGTTGGCGAATGCGTACTGGGAAAACTCTTCGTTGTATAGCTCTCCCCCGCCGGAATCAGGAGGTGTAGCCAGCTGCGCAAGGATCGTGGCAGGGAAATCGACCGCGGCACGGCCCCCGAAGCTGAGCACGTTCTCGGTATCGGCCATGGCCTGCCATGCCTCGACCGAGGCGTTGTGCACGGCCGGAGTGGCCACGTCACCCTCGATCAGCACCTGTGTTCGCTCACCGAAACCGCCTGCGAACTGCTCGTCGAGAGCATCC
>CBDTUP010000326.1:0-3289 GCA_965363685.1 uncultured bacterium
ACTTGGTGATCGTTGCATCGCCTGAGGGGAGGACTCCCACTGGTCAGACGCTTCTGCAAAGGGGCGACTATGCGGTTCTTTCGATAGCGCCGGGTGGAGCCTCGATAAGCATGACCGACAGCGTTGTAGATGACCTCGCGCGCCGGAACGTGGCCTTTTTGGGGATGGTCATGCTTCCTCGGAGGCGGCCCGGGCATCTTGGAGACATGCTTGGGAATCTGCAGTCGGGCACTCGCTTCACCCAATCCGAGGTCGGCTTGTCTCATGCCGCTTCCTACGAATCAAGACCAACCCATGTAACGCGGGTACCCGGGCCCCCCGCTGTTGCACGGTCCAAGTCGATTCCCGCCAACCTCCTCCCGGCGGTTGACCCGTGGGCCGAAGAAGCCGGTGCCATCGACGAACCCATCCATATCGAGTTCGTTGATGATCCGGACCTCGATGTCGACATCGCTGACGGGGAAGAGGACGAGGATGCTGATATCGAAGATGAAGCTGCAATCTCTGATGTGCTCGACGAGGAGGTCGTTTCAGACCGTCTCTCTCTCTCCGCTGACAACGCGGACGAGCAGTCACCAACTGAGGGTGGAGGCGGCGAAGGGGTAGGCGAGGAGGTCAGGTCCAAAGTCCTCGCTGCCTTGACTGCCATGAGCGAAGTACCGCTGCCGGGCGATGGATTGGCGGCTGCTTTCGACGGTATGCACGACAAGACGGCAGTGGCTGCGTTTATTGACGGGGTCGAGGCGATCGATCCGAACGAGATTGTCGAGCTTGTGGAGGCCAGTTTGACCAACTGGGTTGTGTCCTTGGTGACTACGCCACTCGCTACCCACCCCTCGAACCGGACCTCGATTGCCAGCTATGGATTCATGCCGTTGTTCGATATTCGCGGGTTCTCACCGGTGAGAGCGCGAATTCGAAAGGAGTTGGATGGCCTACTGGGTGTGAGGGTGGCCCGAAAGTTCCTTGCAGCATTAGAGCGAGTGCTGATAGCCGTTGCTTCGGATCCCACCAACGATCGCTATTCGATCAACGAATGGGTCGTGGAGAGATTCTGGCAGAGGCACGTTGAGGATACTGATCGTGAGCCTGTGGTTTGGCACCTGAGCAGCCGACACGGGACGATCCAGGCTCTGATCGAATGGACTCGGATGGATCGCGATCGTATCGACGTATTTCGCGCTGAGATGGTTCGCCAGCGGATTGAGACCTTGCGGCGAAAGGCTAAGTCGGCTTCTAGAAATGGGCGATCGGACGAAGCAGCGGCGCTGGAGAATCAAATGAAGGATGCCAGGAGCCTGGACCTAGCCCTGGGGTGGCTCTACGACGGCACAACCCCGAATGCCCGAATCTGGTATCCGTGGCGTCCGAACGAATCGCCCATCGGATGGAGACCGAATCCCAGACAAGGCGTGAAGCCTCATCTCGCTCCTCTGCAACGCCTTGAGTTGCTCGCGTTTCCCGTGCTGAGCCATGAAGAGATGATTCGCCTCAAGCCGAAGGTCTAGCTTGTGAGACCCGTTGACCTAGTGCGTCCGGTAGCGAAGACAGTCTTTGCTGCTGCCGACCTGTTTCTTCCCAAGTTCACCGGGCCGAGGATTCTTATCTACCACCAGATTGGAGCGGGATTAGGGCGGCAAATGGAGGTCACGCAGGAGGACTTCGTCCGGCACCTCGACTGGATGCAGGAGAACGGTGAGATTGTGACCTTGGGAACCGCATTGGCGCGGCGCGGTGAACCCGACTCCCATATGCTCTTCGTCCTTACCTTCGACGATGGCTACCGAGATGTGTACGAGAAGGGCTTCCCCCTGATGAGAGATCGAGGGCTGCCGTTCTCTCTCTACCTCGCCACGCAGTCGATCGAGACCGCCGAGGCGCTGACTCCGGGTGGGCGAGCGGAGCCACTCACCTGGGACCAGATCGGGGAGATGCACTCCACGGGGTTGGTGACGATAGGAGCCCATACGCACCGCCACATCGATCTTCGGGATGTCGAGGCAGCGGGAATCGAAGAGGAACTTGAACAGTCGAACGCACTCATCGAAGATCGGCTGGGCATCGTGCCGGTCAGCTTCGCCTACCCCTGGGGGTATTGGTCGAACGCCGCCGACGGTCTGGTTCGGGCTCGTTATCGAAGTGCCGTGCTCGGAGGTGGGGCCGCGGTGACCGGCGAGACTGACGAGTACAGAATCAATCGTGTTCCGATTCAGTCGTCAGATGGAGTCTGGTTCTTCCAAAGAAAGATGCAGGGCGGGATGGTGTATGAGGAACGAGCAAGGCGGCGAATTCGCGGCTACGACGGGCCGTGACTTAGAGTATCTCTAGCCCAGCCTCGCTACCTTTCGATACAGTTCCGCGGTTTGCTCGATAACCCGATCGAAAGAAAACCGATCTTCGAAACGGCTCAAGGCTCCAGCTGCAAGTCGCTTGGCCTTGCTGGGGAATGAGGCGAGTTCGACCATGGATGCTGCCAGTCCCGATGTATCACCAGCCTGCACGAATGCTGCATTATCCCCGAGCACTTCAAGAGAGCTAGGAATGGAGGTAGCCACGATAGGAACTTCGAGTGCCATCGCCTCGAGCAGAGAGCCGCCGAGACCCTCGTAGTGGGATGGGAAAACGAACACGTCCGACGCAGCAAGGAGATCGATTACGTCCGCTCGAAAGCCGGTCAGGATGACATGATCCCCGAGGTCGAGTTCTTTGACGAGCCTTCGCAAGTCGTCAGTAGCGTTCCCCGTACGGCCAACGATGAGGAGCTGGGCGCTGGGCAACTGTGATCGCACCTCAGGCATAGCACGGATGAGGACGTCCTGTCCCTTCTGATACTCGTGTCGCCCGGCGTTGATGAAGAGGCTGGATTCCTCAAGAATGCCGAGTTGATCCCGTACTCGGTGTCGGCGTTTGTCGGACCGGTTCCCAATCCGTAGGGGATCGCGGCCGCGCGGCACCACAGTGATGTGATCCGGCGATATGCCAAGTGAATTGACCGCCGCCCTCGCGACCACCTCGGTGATGGCGTGGAAGTGCGCGGTGAGGTAGCGCGCGGTCCAACCGTCAATTGAACGCACCACGCCGAGCTTGGCCTTCGATACATGGCGATCGGCCAGCCGCGCTTGAGAGTACGTCGTGTTGACCAATGAGCTCAGAACCGGGACTCCGGTACCTGCGGCAGCAATGCGTCCTATGACATCCGATTCGAACAGAGTCGTGTGGACGAGATCGTAGCCCTTCAACAGCGATCGGATCTCCCGTATCAGCGCGTACCGCGATTCAGCCTGCGCGG
>CBDTUP010000327.1:0-3258 GCA_965363685.1 uncultured bacterium
ATGACGCCCCCGTGATGAAGCAGAGCCGACTCGGCGACGGCAACCCGGCAGATTGCTCGTACTACCTGGAGAAGGGCGAACCGCAGATGATCCGCCTCCAGGAAGGTGCACAAACACAAGCTGGAGCCCGCTGGGGCGACGGTCCAACGGGACCGGAAGACGCGCCATTCCAGCGCGAGGGATTTGGACCCGGTGAATGCGACGGCGACTGCGACGGCGAGGGTCCCTTTGGACCATTTGGACCGAGTGCAGGCGATGCTCCGTACGGACCGTTCGGTGACCAGGACGGATCTGGCGACGGATATGGCCCAGGGGCAGCCGGTGAAGGTGCCGGACCCCAAGCCGGTACCGGAAATCAGTTCGGCCCCGGACCGGGCGGAAACGCCACTGCCTCCCCGGGTGGTTCCGCTCACCAGCACGGAGCCGGAGCCGGCGGCAACAAGTAGACACTCGCGTCCCCCACAGCGAATCTCCCCTGTATCCCTCAGGGGAGATTCGCCATATCCGGAACAGCCGGCTCTGCTCCCTAGGATGAAACCGTGAGCGACCGAACGATCCTGATCGTCGACGACGAACGGAAGATCCGCCAGCTCGTTCGCGCCTATCTCGAGAAGGATGGGTTCGACGTGATCGAGGCGTCCAGCGGTCCCGACGCTCTCGACAAGGTCAAGGTTCATCGGCCCGACCTCATCGTTCTCGACGTGATGCTTCCCGGGCTGGACGGCATCGAGGTGCTACGCGAGATCCGGACCTTCTCGGATGTCTATGTGGTGATGCTCACTGCCAAAACTGAGGAAGTCGACAAGCTGATCGGATTGTCGGTGGGAGCAGACGACTATCTGTCTAAACCGTTTAGTCCCAGAGAGCTATTGGCAAGAATCAAAGCTGTATTGCGACGCGACCGGGGCACTCCCAAGCCGGACACCGGGGCGCTGAAGTTCGATGGCCTGATAGTCGACGAGGATCGTCGTGAGGTCACCCGCGACGACTCGGCAATCGATCTCACGGCTCTCGAGTTCGACCTTCTCGCTGCACTGGCTACAGAACCCGGCCGTGTGTTCAGTCGTCGTCAGCTCCTCGAACGAGTCTGGGGTTGGGACTTCTTCGGGGATGAACGAGTCGTCGACGTCCATATCCGAAACCTCCGCAAAGCGCTTGGTGATGATGCGACCCATCCTTCTGTGATAGGCACCGTGCGCGGAGTTGGCTACAAGTTCCTTCTCGAACCATGAAGATCCTACGGCGCCTAGATATCCGGCTCCTGGCCTCTTACCTGGGCGTTATCGGCGTGACGCTGGCGATCATGGTCGTCACCCTGCAGATACTCGCCCCGTCCGAGTTCGAAGCTCAAGTCGACGTCATCGGTCGCCAGTATGGATTCGGCCGCGGCAGTATCGAGGACCCAGCCGGCACCGCTCCCCCGGATTCGACAGCGAGTACCGACTCAACGGGCTCGACGGGCTCGACTACCCCGGGCGTTTCGACGGTCCCCGGAACGGAAGTGACTCCCCCACCGACCTCCACCACCACTACAAAGCCCGGTGAGGGTCCGGGCGGACCCGGCAACGGTCAGGGTGGTCCCGGTGGCAGCGGCGGACCGGGCGGCGGGGACGGTGGGGGCTCCGGAGGAGGGGACGCGGTCGGCCCGATCACGGGAAAGGAGGCCTTGCAAGGGGCTCCTGTTGCACAGCAAGGCCCTCGCGGGCCCGGTTCCGGTACCAGCTCCGCAATCTTCGAGGACCTCACCATTGCCTTCGACGATGCGCTCAACGCGGGTCTGTGGGCGGCGATCGTCGCAAGTGTGGTCCTCGCCACCGCTCTGGCCGTCGTCACATCCCGGCGCATTCTGAAACCGCTCCGAAACGTCCAATCGGCGACCCGGCGACTGGCGGAGGGCCATTACGGCGAACACATACCAGTGCCACGTGAGGTCGAACTCGCCGACTTGGTGACCGACGTCAACGCACTCGGTGAGACCCTGGCCAGGACCGAGCAACTTCGGAGCCGACTCATGTCGGATTTGGCCCACGAGCTGCGTACCCCGCTCACCACCATCCAGGGGTATATGGAGGGGCTCATCGACGGTGTCTTTGAGCCGACCCCAGAGGTGTACGCAGAGGTCGCCGAAGAGGCAACTCGCCTCAAACGGCTCACCGCCGATCTCTCCCTACTCTCCAGGGCTGAGGAAGGCGCGCTGGTTCTGGACCTGAGTCCGGTCGATCTCGGTGAAATAGCGGCGCGTGCGGCCGACCGATTGCGACCGCAGTTTCTCGACAAAGATGTGCAGCTGTCCATCGGACCGATGCCCGAGCTACCAGTCGATGCCGACCCGGACCGCCTGGCCCAGGTATTCACGAACCTCGTGGGCAATGCACTGGTACACACACCCGAGGGGGGCCGTGTTTGGTTGACGGCCGTCGGTGATGAGACAACTTGCGGCGTCGAGGTCAACGACACCGGAGCCGGGATCTCTCCTGATGAACTCGAGCAGATCTTCGAACGATTCCATCGAATCGAGGGCGAGTCGGTCGTATACGCCGGGTCGGGAATTGGCCTCACGATCTCACGCACGATCATCCGCTCCCACGACGGCGACATCACTGTCAGTTCCTCCGGCTTGGACCGTGGCTCGACCTTCACCGTCCGGCTACCGAGGAAGATGAGTTAGTGCGCAGAACATCGATTGCCTTGACTCTCTTCCTCGCCCTTTCGGCTTGCAGCAGCTCCGTTGTACCGGGGGATGTCCCTGAGCTGCCGCCGATAGACGATTCGATCCTGACTGAGATCCTGTCGGCGGAAGAGCCGCTGGTGCTCAATGTGTGGGCATCCTGGTGTGTCCCGTGTCGTTCCGAGGCGCCATTGCTGACGGCTGCCCATGAAGCCTTTGGCGATGACGTTCGATTCGTCGGTATCGATATTGAGGACACCCAGGAGGGAGCCCGCGGCTTCATCGCCGAATACGGATTGGAGTTCGACAACTACTTCGACCGCAGCGGGACGGTGCGAGCGGCTCTGGGCGGCGTCGGGGTGCCTATCACCTACTTCTTCGCTCCGGGCGGTGAACTGATCTACCGACACAACGGAGTTATCGACGAACGGACCTTATCGCTCCAGATCGACGAGATCCTCAACCGATGAACGGAACTAGCTGCGAAACGCCCGGGACCGGGGACAGTCCCCCCTTGGGGGGAAAGTACCGCAGCGGCGAAGCCGTTGGGGTAGGGGGGAATCCGCAAGATGTTGTTTGGGACCTAGTCT
>CBDTUP010000328.1:0-3238 GCA_965363685.1 uncultured bacterium
TGCTGCCCGGCGTGAACGGTCTGCCCGGAGCCTTGCTGGCGCAACCTGCCGTTGTCACGGTTCCCCTTGCATTCGCCGTGATGATCGTCTTCTCGCTCCGTGCACGCCCGCCCCGTCACGCTGATCGGTTGCTTCTTCGCATGCACATGCCGGAGCGCGCCGCGGAGCGACTTCGCATGGAGATCTAGGCCTCGTGCGCACCCGGAAAGCCCGGCCGCATGCGGGTTTCGACGTGTGACCGGAGGCATTGCGGGTGTGCGCCAAACGGTCCAACTACCCGATGACCGGTCAATTCTCGACCGATCGACGCAGCAATACGCCGCTCATCGCATTCTTCCGACCGACATTGAGGATGTGGCGTACTTTCCCCATGACGAGCCCCCGGGTGCCCCAGGGGCACCCATGCATGGAAGGGAGGTCGAAGCGGTGGAGCAAGCCATTAGCGATTACTGGCGAAGGAACGTCCGCCTCAAGATCATTCTGTTGTCGATCTGGGCGTTTGTTTCGATCGTATTGTCGATTCTCATGATCAACGTCCTCAACGAGGCGTCGATCGGAGGGTTCCCGCTTGGATTTTGGATGGCCCAGCAGGGCTCCATCTTTGTGTTTGTGGTCTTGATCTTCGTATACGCGAAGACGATGGATCGCTACGACACGGAGTTAGAAGCGACCCTGCAAGGGATGGCGGGAGGTAACGCATGAGCGTGGAAGTCTGGACGTGGATCATTGTCGGTCTCACGTTTGCGCTCTATATCTACATCGCCATGCGACAGCGCGCTCGGGATACCGAGGGCTTCTACGTTGCAGGTCATGGTGTTCCGGCGGTAGCCAACGGAATGGCTGTTGCAGCAGACTGGATGTCGGCTGCTTCGTTCATTTCGATGGCCGGCATTATCGCCTTCCTCGGATCCGACGGTTCCGTCTACCTGATGGGTTGGACGGGCGGCTACGTGTTGCTGGCACTGTTGCTGGCGCCGTACCTGCGGAAGTTCGGCAAGTACACGGTTCCCGACTTCGTTGGTGATAGGTACTACAGCCAGACGGCCCGGGTGGTGGCATTGGTCGCTGCCATCTTTGTGTCCTTCACCTACGTTGCCGGTCAGATGCGCGGCGTCGGGATCGTGTTCTCACGCTTCCTGAACCTCGACATCAATGTCGGTGTGTTCGTTGGTATGGCCATTGTGACCGTCTACGCCGTTACCGGTGGCATGAAGGGCATCACGTGGACCCAGGTGGCGCAGTACTCAGTGCTGATCATCGCCTACCTGATTCCAGCAGTTGCCATTGCCTCCAAGCTGACCGGAATGCCAATTCCGCAACTCGGCTTCGGTGGAGTGCTCGACGATCTCAATGCCATCCAGACGGACCTAGGGTTTGGAGCGTATACGGATCCGTTCGCGTCGTTATCGACGATAAACGTCTTGTTCATCACGATTGCGTTGATGACCGGAACAGCCGGTCTCCCGCATGTGATCGTTCGGTTCTACACAACCAGGACCGTCCGCGACGCTCGCTGGTCGGCTGGTTGGGCCTTGTTCTTCATTGCCATCCTCTATACGACGGCTCCGGCAGTTGCCGCATTCGCCAAGACGAACCTGATGGAAACCGTTTCGGAGCAGCCCTACGAGCAGGTGCTGGCCGAGAATGAATGGTTCGGTTCGTGGGAGGACACAGGTCTTCTCGAGTTCGACGACAAGAACGGCGACGGCCTGATCAACTATCAGCCCGGCGACGACAACGAACTCCGGGTCGACCGTGACATCATGGTGCTCGCCAATCCCGAGATCGCGGGTCTGGCAGCTCCGATAACGGCTCTGGTGGCTGCTGGTGGTCTGGCGGCCGCTCTATCGACCGCATCTGGTCTTCTGCTGGTGATCGGCTCATCGATTGGTCATGACCTCTATACGAGGGTGCTCAAGCGAGGTACGACTGAGGCCCAACGCCTCCTTGCCGGCCGTATCGCGATGGCATTTGGTGTGGTGGTAGCCGGGTACTTCGGCATCAACCCGCCTGGGTTCGTGGCGGAGGTGGTTGCATTCGCCTTCGGCCTTGCAGCAGCGAGCTTCTTCCCGGTCATTGTGCTCGGCATCTTCTGGAAGAAGGCAACGAAGGAAGGCGCGATTGCCGGTATGGCGGTCGGTATGACCTTCACATTCGTCTACATCGTGATGACCGCCAATGGTCTGATGGACATAGATCCATGGTTCTTCGAGATCTCCCCACAGGGGATCGGAACTGTGGGCATGATCCTCAACTTCGTGGTCACCTACACAGTGTCGAAGATGACCAAGGAACCGCCGGCCGAGGTGCAGGAGCTCGTCGAGAGCCTCCGGGTACCCGAGGTCGCAAGTGCCTACCTGAAGGAAAGCGCGTAAAGCTCCTTCCGGCCTGAACAGGAAGTGGGGAAGCCGAAAGGCTTCCCCACTTTTTGAGCCTTCAGCTTTCAGCTTTCGGCTATCAGCGATCAGCCTTCAGCCCCGAGGCGCTGATCGGAGCTCTCTGTCGTAGGCTGATCCGCGATCTCTCGAATGTCCACTTCTCGATCGGAGCTTGGTGCCGCAGGCTCATCTACGGTGCATCAGAAGCCCACCTTGCTGAGAGGAGCTTGTGTCGTGGCCCGATCCACCGTTTCCTCAACTGCCCACGTTCCTGATCGGAGCTCCTCTGTTGCTTCTCACTGCAACATTTGACCATTCGCCGATGCGCATGCAACGATGTCGGCAGAGCGGAAGGTGGTGCAATGGACGCCGATCGACCGACCAGCCTCGCAGTCTCTCGTGCCGACCGGTTTGGGGGACCCGTCTTCTGCGGCCGGGCCGAGTTCGTATCTTCAGGGTTCTTTGTGAGGAAGTGCGTGCTCAAGAGCCCGTCGGGCAAGGTGGCGACGGTTCGCGGCAACGATGTCCGGTTTCCGAACGGCACACGATTGAGTTTCGAAACGCACAGAGCCGGTATCCACCCCCGACGCGGACGGACTGCGCTGATCGACCTACCGGGCAACACCAGGGCCGGTGCCGAATGGGTCGCCTCAGATCACTACTTCCAGGTGCACGGTGACGATGCCGGCTACGCGGTCGAACTGGGCGAGAAACGTCACCTTTGGCAGATGTTTGCAGATGGCGTTGTCGTGGAGTTCGACCACCACCGGGTGGATGCGAGGGAGGTGGTCCCGGTCACGGCCGTGATCCTGGCATGGAGGGTCGCACGCACGCTCGAACACACACCGGGTTCAGCAACA
>CBDTUP010000329.1:0-3220 GCA_965363685.1 uncultured bacterium
GGATGCACTGGCCGACGGCGGGAACCGCCAGGAAGCTCCAGAAGTCCTCGCCGTGATCCCGCAGATAAGTGCGAGCGGCAAAGACGACGAGCACCATCATCCCGATCCCCGCCGCGATCAGCAGAGATCCCCAGCTCCATCTAGTCGTGTTTGCCCCGATTTCTGTGGCGAGGGTCGACTCTTCGTAGTTGCTGAGATACGGAAGGGTCAGCAACCCGCCGAGGAGAACGAGAGGAGCGAAGAACACGACCATTGAACGTATCCGGCACTTGGAGGATCCTTTCACGATCCACCTCCTTTTCGACTGTTGGCCGGCGCGCGCAATAGAGGTCATTTGACTGCGCGTGTCACCCCCAATCATCGCGCCGTGGAGCAGACCTGAATAGGGTCCCCTGACCTGCTGCCGGCTCGAGTAACGGATCATGGGCCGGGCGGAGAACCTTGGGTGCGGTGCAGGTCAGCTACCCAATCGTTCGAGCATCGACAGTATGCGTCTTTCGCCACGTTCGTACACCTCCGCCGCGACGCCGAGCCACTCGGGTTGGCTGATTACGTCGTTCGCGATGAGGAGGGTTCTGGCGATGATGCAGGTGAATACCTCACCGCTGGAGTCCGGCCAAGGCGACACTGTCTCATATCCCGATCGGAACTCCTCCAACTTCACTTCGAAGTCGGGACGTTCCCAGTGGTAGTAGAGCGCCACGCCGATGTCTTGCACGGGCCAGCCCCACACCATGTCCTCGAAGTCGAATACTGAGATCTTTCCGTGGTTGATCTTGACGTTCCAGCCGTGGAAGTCGCCGTGGAGTATCCGCATCGGTTCTCGATCGGGCAGCGATCGGAAGAGGTCTTGTACCAGCGCCCGGCCTTTCTCGTATACGGCCCTCCGCCCCGGTGGCAGGAGCTCGTCGCCGGTGTCGGTGAACACGATGAAGGGAGACCCGTAGGGATGAATGGTCGTGTACTCGGGGGCGACGAAGTTCGATGAGGGCTCGAACTCGAGGGCGGCCTGGTGGAGGCGGGCCATGGCCGCGCCGTAGGTGTGGAAGGACACGTAGTCGGCCCGATCGTCGAGTAGTGAGCCGTCGAGCCAGGTGAAGACAGCGCATGGCGGGTCGTAGGGAACGTGTGGTGCCGAACCCACCACCACGAGGTCGCCGGATCGGGTCGGTACGGGGCGGGAGACCAGCGGCGAGTCGAGGCTGCTGAGCGCAGTGAGCCATTCCATCTCCGATCGCATTTCGTCGGCGGTGTGTCCGCTGGGGGGTCCCATGCCTACCCGCAGGGCGTACCGGTCGCCGTTTCGGCAATCGAGCTTGAACACCGCATTGGTGGCATCCGACAAAGCGCGCATTTGGGCGACATCGAGGTCGTATTCGTCGAGTACCTGTTCGGCGATAACCCGCAACCTTCGCGCCCGCCCGAGGTTGGTCAGTTCGTAGAAGTCCTTCACTACCAAGAGGGTATCAACGGACTCGCTGTGCCCGGGCTCCGACTGAGTGACGATCATGGGCAAAAGCGTCAGACGAAGGCGAACACCTTGTTTGAGAAGCGTCACCCGGCAGGGAGCGCAGAATGCCGGATCCCGGACGCGGGCCGGTGTTCGATATCGCTCTGGGCGGTGGGTGATCTGTGCGGGTGGCGATCCTGCCTGCGCCCGCCGGTACCGGGCCATGATCGCTAACGTTGATCGCCTCGTGCGCTTGCACTGGAAGGAAGCCCTTTGAACCATTTCGATGTTGTCGTTGTCGGCGGCGGCCAAGCCGGTCTGGGTATCGGCTATTACCTACGAGCAGGAGATCGGAAGTTCGTCATCTTCGAGCGCGGCCGGGTTGGTGAGACCTGGCGCACTCAGCGCTGGGATTCGTTTGCTGTCAACACGCCGAACTGGGTGAACGGTCTGCCCGGCGACCCGTACGAAGGTGACAAACCCGACGGCTTCTATCTCCGCGACGAACTCGTCGACTACTTTGAGCACTACGTCGCCAGGTTCGAGCTTCCGGTCATGGAGGAAGTCACGGTGATCGGGGTCGATACGAACGGAGACGGCTTTCGTGTTACCTACGAAGACGCTGCCGGCAAGGTCGATACCGTCACAGCAGCGAATGTTGTCGTCGCATCAGGAGCCATGCAGGCGCCCAAGATCCCGGGGATTCGCGAACGGTTCCCCCTACCGCTCCTCCAGCTCCACGCCTCCGAATATCGGTCATCGGAGAGCTTGCCGCCGGGGGCCGTCGTTGTTATCGGCTCAGGACAGTCTGGATGTCAGATATCCGAAGACCTGATTCACGCCGGTCGCGACGTCTACTTGTGTACCAGCAAGGTGGGAAGGCTTCGCCGGAGGTATCGACAACGTGACGTCTTTGAATGGGGCGAAGACATGGGGTTCTGGAATGTTGCGGTCGAAGAGCTCCCAGATCCGGCGATGGAGTTCGCTGCACAACCGCAGGTGTCGGGGGTGGGAAGGTACGGGGGCACCCTCAGCCTGCAATCGATGGCCCGTGGCGGAGTGCACTTGATGGGCCGCCTGAGCGATGTGGAAGATGGGGTGCTTAAGACGGACGGCTCCCTGGCGGAACACATCGTGTTCGCCGACGAGCGCTCAGCGGAGTTCACCAGAATTATCGAGGATTGGATCTCCTCCAACGGGATCAGCGTCGAGCCGATTGAGGATGATCCCAACGACGAGCCCGCTGGCCCGGAAGTCGCTGAGTCGGGGATCACGGAACTGGACCTCATGGAAGCTGGTGTAGGGTCGGTCATCTGGTGCACCGGATTCACGGCCGACTTCGGCTGGATCCATGCTCGTGTAACGGACGAGCACGGACGGCCCATACACAAGAGAGGGGTCTCGCCCGTTCCCGGGATCTTCTTCCTCGGGTTTCCGTGGCTGCACTCGCGCAAGTCGGGGATCATTCACGGCGTCGACGAGGACGCTCGATTCATTGCGGAAGCCATCGCGGCTCGGACCTAGCAACCATGGATGGCGGCATGAGCCTCCGCCAACCGCAGGCAAACGCCAGTCATATCACCAAAGATGCGTCATATCGCCCGTTTCGGAGAGTGCGCGGTATCGGCACAAATTGGGCGGTGACTCCGGGGGAATGATGTCACGAGATGCCCACGCAGATGCCATCGAGGCGGTTGATGAATCCGAACCTGTCGGGGCGAAAGGCGGTCGCTCATGGGTTGGATGAGAGAAGGCCAGCTAGCTGTTGGC
>CBDTUP010000330.1:0-3189 GCA_965363685.1 uncultured bacterium
CCGTCCCGGCAACGACTACTGCGGCCAGGAATGGAAGGTTGAAGCCGGCAAGACGAGTGAGGCGAAGCGGAGCGCCGCTGAGGCGTGGCGTGAGGTAATAGGCGACTCCTAGCAGGGTGGGAGTGAGCCATCCGAACACTGTGATGGCCGATGCCATCTGCCGAAGTCGCCCGTAGGACCAGAATCCGAGACCGTCGAGGATTCCTGGGAACACTCCTTTGAGGATCTGAACCAGGGTCAGGAATCCGGCCAGCACAAGAAAGGCGGTCCCAACCAGCAAGTGGCGACGAGCGATCGAATCACTGTCGATCGCTCCGAGAAAGGCTGAGTTGTCGTGTGTCTCAGCGACCAACGCGGGGTCCCTTCCGGTGGTTTGGCGACCAGAGACTAACGGATGGTCGGTCTCGTCGCCGACCAGGCAGTGGTGAAGTTGCGGTCCGACGACCTTGATTCGCGAGGTTGGCTTACGCCTAGCCTCCAATGCGACTAAAGTCGCCGCTGCCTAGGGGAAGTGTGCGGCGTGCTCCGACCTACCCTTGGGATGACGCAATCTGAGGGCATATCGCAGTGCACCGTCTGAGCCAACTCGACGACAAACAAAGGATGCGGCTGGGTTCCGCCCTCTTCTCCGTTGGGCTCTTCTTGCTTGGGTTCGGTGTGTTGTTTGCCCACTACGCAGGGTTTCCTGAAGGCGAGCAGGTCGACTACTTCGGTTGGTTCCCGCGTGGGTGCATGATCGGCGCAGCGCGCTGCATCCCCTGGATCACCGCCGGCCACCTCATTGCGGCAGCCGGCTCACAGTTGGCGATCGTCGGCGCTCTATTCCTCTGGGTAGCCAATCAGCGGATGACCTGGGCGCGGGCCGGATTCGCCGCCCTGTTGACCTGGGTCGAGTTTGTGATCGTCTTCGGTATCGTCCCATCCGAATGGCTGAACCTGAGTCAGGGACCGCTCGAGTGGACCCGGCAACGGATCGCTTTCACGATTCCGCCTTGGATGGTGCTCGGCAACGACGTCTCGATCAGTTGGGCGGCACTCAAGGATGCAGTGTCCGGTGCCTATAACATGGCGGTTCTCGGCGGGGCCATCCTCTTCGCCTACAAGATTCAGGGTTGGGGCAAGACCAAGCCGAAGGCAACGGTTGAGCGGTCTTCGGTATTCGGCCGTCCGCTCACCAGAGGAGAGCGCTAAATGGCTCGTACCGACGCCTGGATCGAGGCGCCCCCCTTCCGCGACGACTATGAACTGACCTTGGTCGAGGGTGAGACGATCGCCAAATCAGTACGCCCGAAACAGTTCCTCCATATCGACCAGGCTGAATGCATCCTCTGCGAGGGTTGCGTTGACATCTGCCCCTGGAAGTGCATCCACTATCTGTCTCTCGATGCGATTGACGGGGCACATGGGGTCATGGACCCCTCGGAGGAAGAGGGAGCGTTTGGGTTCTTCGTGGTTGATGAGGAGGCCTGCACGCGGTGCGCTCTGTGTATCGACCGTTGTCCGACCAACGTGATCACTCTCGGCAAGTTCGCCGGATCGGTATCCGACGAGGCCCGAGAAGCAGGCGTTCTGCCGGCACCGTGGCAGGTCGACACCGGGCAACGAGATTTCAAGAACGGTTACGTCTACGGCGTGCGCTGGTAGCGGGAAGGTACGGAAAGTGGCGAACGGAAACGGCAAAACAGGGCTGCTGGGTACGGTGCAGGAGAAGGCATCTGAACTCGGCGACCGTGTAACCAGCAGTCAGGCCTGGGACTCGGTGTTCCGGCCTGGTTCTCCCTTCAAGAAGGGACACACCGACAGCCCCAGGAACCGCTCCTACGTCGTCATGAACAATGTGCTCTATCACCTTCATCCCGTGAAGGTGAAGCGCCACGGAGTTCGCCTCTCCTACACCCTCTGCCTTGGCGGACTCAGCTTCTTCCTGTTCATCTTGCTCACGATTACGGGCATCTTCCTGATGTTCTACTACCGCCCCACGGCCGAAGCCGCCTACGCCGACGTAGCTGCCCTTTCGACCAGCGTGGCGTTCGGTTCCCTGGTGCGGAATATGCACCGCTGGGGTGCGCATCTGATGGTGTTGACCGTGTTTCTCCACATGAGCCGCGTGTTCTATCACGGGGCTTATAAGCCGCCTCGCGAGTTCAACTGGGTGGTCGGCGTCGTGTTGCTGCTGCTGACACTGCTTCTGTCTTTCACCGGATACCTTCTTCCGTGGGATCAGCTCGCTAGGTGGGCTGTCACGGTGGGAACGAATATGGCGGGGTTTGTGCCGGTGTTCGGTGATCAAGTGCGGTTTGCGTTATTGGGGGCGGCCGACGTATCGGCCGACACACTGCTGCGCTGGTACGTGTTACACGTGCTCTTTCTACCGTTCATCATCGTCGTCTTCATGGCCGTCCACTTCTGGCGAGTCCGCAAAGATGGCGGCATCTCGGGACCGCTGTAAGGAGCTCAATTGGTCGACATACCCGAAGAACTCCTGCGGCGCTCAGCCGAAGCACGTGCGGCCGCTACCGGTCGCCCGGTTGAGGATGTGCTCGCCGAGATGGTGGCGGCTATCGGTGCGACTGATCCGGGTGGTTTGACTGCTGAGATTGCCGCCGCTGAGGAGCCGGAGCATCCAACCGAGCTCTCTGAGGACCTGCTCGAACGTGAGGCTGCCGCCCGTGCACGCGTGCTGGGAGTCTCTGCGGATGACGCAGTTGCCGAGATGCGCGGTGAGAAGGAGTTGGATCTCCCGCCGGCTTCTGCGCCTCCTGAGCCTGCGAAGCCGGAACCGGGTCCGGAAATCGTGATTGAAGCGGATCCCGAACCAGAGGCTGTAGAAGAGTCGGCACCAGCCGTCGACAGCGACAAGCCGGCCGTGCCCCTGGTGGGAGCAGATGGAGAAATCGACTACGCACCGGCAGCAGCCAGCCTCGGCATGCCGGAATCACTCCTGAAGCGGAGCGTGGAAGCGAAGGCGAAAGCCAAGGACCTGGACCCCGTGGCCGTCCTCGCCGAGATGACGGGTCAGACCATTGATTCTGTACCGCCGCCCGTCGCAGCACCGGTTGAGGAAGCACCGCCTGTGGCACCTGCCTCTGCGCCTGCCGCCGCCGCTGTGGCAGCTCCGTCTGGTGAGTTGGATTGGGCTGCTGGTGCGAGTGCAGTGGGGATGACTGAGAAGTTGTTCCGGCGGAGTGT
>CBDTUP010000331.1:0-3139 GCA_965363685.1 uncultured bacterium
TCGTCTGCGCGGTGAGACCCACGTATGGACGCCGGAAACCGTCTCCGGTTTGCAGCACGCCGTTCGAGAAGGCAGCTTCGAGAAGTTCCGGCAGTACACGCGGATTGTTGACGATCAATCGGTCAAGCTGAAGAACCTGCGGGGTCTATTCGAGTTCGACACGAGCGCCGGTCCGATCCCTCTTGACGACGTGGAGCCGGCCACCGAAATCGTCAAGCGGTTTGCCACCGGTGCAATGTCTTTTGGATCCATCTCCTGGGAAGCCCACACGAATCTGGCGGTCGCGATGAACCGGCTCGGCGCCAAATCGAACACGGGGGAGGGGGGCGAGGAAGCTTCACGTTATGTGATAGATGAGAACGGAGACTCGGCGCGATCGGCTGTGAAGCAGGTGGCGTCCGGACGTTTCGGAGTCACCGCCGAGTACCTGGTCAACGCCGACGATATCCAGATCAAGATGGCACAGGGCGCCAAGCCGGGTGAGGGCGGCCAGCTTCCCGGGCACAAGGTCAACCAATGGATTGCTCGGGTCAGATTCTCCACGCCGGGAGTCGGGCTCATCTCGCCTCCGCCGCATCACGACATCTACTCGATCGAGGACCTCAAACAACTCATCTACGACCTGAAAAATGTCAACCCACGGGCCAGAATCAGCGTCAAGCTGGTTTCCGAAGTGGGGGTAGGCACCATCGCGGCCGGTGTGGCCAAAGCGCATGCCGATCACGTGCTGATTTCGGGGAACGATGGGGGGACGGGCGCCAGCCCCTTGACTTCGATCATGGATGCAGGCTCCCACTGGGAACCCGGTCTGGCGGAAACCCATCAGACTCTGGTTGCCAACGGGCTGCGGGGGCGGATCGCGGTCCAAACAGACGGAGGCATGCGAACCGGCCGTGATGTCGTAATCGCCGCCTTGCTTGGTGCCGACGAGGTCGGATTCGGCACCGCCGCCCTCATCTCGGAGGGTTGCATCATGATGCGGAAGTGCCACCTCAATACCTGTCCGGTTGGAGTGGCGACTCAGGATCCGGAACTTCGGAAACGCTTCCCGGGACAGCCGGAACATGTCGTCAACTTCTTCATGTTCGTGGCTGAGGAGACGCGCCTTCACATGGCCCGACTCGGCTTCAGGACATATGAGGAAATGATCGGCCGCAGTGATCGGCTCAACGTTCGTGAGGCCATCGACCACTGGAAGGCACGTGGTCTCGATTTCTCCCGGCTGCTGCAAGCACCGGCGGCCGATCCCGGTGTCTCGGTCAGCAACACGGAGGCACAGGACCACCGGCTCGGCCAAGCGCTCGACAACGAGTTGATCGAGGAGGCGCTACCGGCGTTGAAGCACGGAGATATGGTCAGGATTCAGTCGCCGATCTCCAACGCCAACCGGGCAGTGGGAACGATGCTCTCCGGCGAGGTGGCACGCAGGTATGGGCACGCGGGCCTACCGGACGACACGATCTCCATCCGGCTCCAGGGGACCGCAGGGCAGAGCTTCGGAGCCTGGCTGGCGCGCGGAATCACCCTCGAACTCGAGGGCGACGCCAATGATTACGTCGGAAAAGGCCTGTCCGGCGGAAAGATCATCATTCAAGCACCGCCGTACGGGCCCATCGTTCCGCGGGAGAACGTGATCATCGGCAACACGGTGCTGTATGGCGCTGTCGCCGGGGAGTGCTACTTCAACGGGGGTGCGGGCGAAAGGTTCGCGGTTCGGAACTCAGGAGCAATCGCAGTAGCCGAGGCGGCCGGCGACCACGGCTGTGAGTACATGACCGGTGGATGTGTGGTCCTCCTCGGCAAAGCCGGTCGCAACTTCGCGGCGGGAATGAGCGGCGGAGTTGCCTACGTCATAGACGACTTCGGGGACTTTGAACAACGATGCAACCTTTCGATGGTCGAACTCGAGCCGATTGACCCGGATCCGGCTGCGCCGCCCGGCGTGAGCGACAACCCGTCCCCCGAAGAACTGCTGGCCGATCCCACCCGTCACGACGTATGGAGACTGAAGACCCTCATCGAACGCCATGCCCGGCTGGCAGACAGCTCGAGGGCGCGAGAGATCCTGGAGGACTTCGATTCGTTTCTTCCAAGGTTCATCAAAGTCATGCCGGTCGAGTTCCGTCGAGCGCTCCGGGCAGTCGATGCCGGAGGTCCCCAGTGACGAACCACGACGGGTTCCTTCGGTTTGAGCGACATGATCGCAGGTATTTGCCGGTCACCGAGCGGGTCGACAACTACCGCGAGTTCACCCTGTCCCTGGAGGCTGATGAACTGAACCGGCAGGCCCGACGATGCATGGACTGCGGGATTCCCTATTGCCATCAAGGTTGCCCGGTCGACAACATCATCCCGGATTTCAACGAACTCGTCTCCGATGGTGACTGGAAACATGCGATCGAGGTGCTGCACTCCACGAACAACTTCCCGGAGTTCACCGGTCGGGTGTGTCCAGCTCCGTGTGAGGAGGCCTGCACGCTCACCCTGCAGCAGGCTCCTGTCACCATCAAGACGATCGAGCACGCCATCATCGAACATGCCTGGGCACGCAGGTGGATAGAGCCGAAGATCCCTCTGGTAAGGACCGATCGGCGAGTTGCCGTAGTTGGATCCGGGCCCGCGGGGTTGGCCTGCGCGCAGCAACTAGCCAGGGCCGGCCACGAAGTTGTGGTCTTCGAGAAGAACCCGAAGATCGGCGGGCTGCTGCGATACGGAATACCGGACTTCAAGCTCGAAAAGACCGTCATCGATCGACGGATGTCGCAGATGCAAGCAGAGGGTGTCGAGTTCCGGGTGAATAGTCACATCGGGGTCAACGTTCCGATCGAACGGCTGGTGTACCGCTTCGACGCGGTCGTACTGGCCGGAGGTTCGGAGGAGCCTCGTGATCTTCCGGTTCCCGGCCGCGATCTGGATGGCGTGCGCCGGGTCGTCCTCGATGCCGTCTACCAGGCCCAGGGCAAAGGTTGCTCACCCAGCGTGCTGGGCGTGGCCGTTGGCGGCGATCGCGGCTCCTCCTACATCAAGTCCAAGCAGCAGCTGCTGCGACCTTTGGATGACCACAACGAGGACGAGGATCTGGCCAGACTGGAAGATCAGATCCATCGGGAAGCCAACCAGTTAGGCATCGGGCCGATGG
>CBDTUP010000332.1:0-3126 GCA_965363685.1 uncultured bacterium
GGGACACCGATCTCACGCCACGCCGAGTAACTGATCCCTTTTCGTTCCGAGTACTCGCGGGCATACCGAACGAAGCCGCGCTCCAACATCTCGAAGTCGACCTCTTCGAAGCCGGCGATCCTTTGCTCGGTGTCGAGTCGCATCTGAACCAGATCGACTTTCTTGAGCGCATCATCTTCCTCGGCGATCTTGCGGATCAGAAGATCGAGTTTCTCTTGCAGACCTGCCAGCGTTACCGGTCTTCCCGGTCGCCGAGACTCGAGCGCCTGCAAATACCGTTTGATCGCCGCAGCTTCCGTCCGGCCCCGAGCCAGCGCGGCCTTGTGATCGTCTGTCATTGCCATCGAGGATCTTCCTGCCGATTTCGTCATTCATTCTCACACATTGGAACGCTCACAAGGGCGTGGTCCGCGGCCGGCAGTGGAATCCACCAGGCAACTTGCCCCGCCTATCATCTCCGAAGGGACCATCCACGATATGCCAGGAGGGCACATGGAAGAGCTACTCAAGACCGTCGCCGAGAAGACCGGACTTCCGGCCGACAAGGCGCAGGGTGCAATCGAAGCAGTCATCGACTTCCTCAAAGAGAAGCTGCCTGAACCGATCGCCGGCCAACTCGACAATTTCATCGGCGGCGACGGCGCAGGCGGAGACGACGATGACGGCGCCGGCCTCGGAGATATGCTCGACAAGGGCAAGGATCTGCTCGGCGGGATGTTCGGCGGAGACAAGTAGCAGCAAACAGTCCCATTAGTGAGAGACACCCCTTTCGGGGTGTCTCTTGGTTTTACCTGTTGTACCGGGAGCCGTTCGTCAAAGACAGAGCCTCGAGGGGAATGGTCAGGGGGTGATCCAGTTCCCCCCGAGGCTTCTCCCAGCCCCCTGTACAGATGTCGGCCTTACCGGTAGGAATCTGGAGAATCAACTTAGACAGACATCGACTGACTAGGCACCACCAGAGCACAGGCGGCAACGACCCGTGCAAAAGGCTAGATGGCAACAATCCTCCGCCGACAGTCACCGCAACTGGAGCGAACCTCCGTCTGTGAATTGCGACGGGGAAGAGTCGAAAGGCATTGGATGAAGCCGGTCCGGACGATCCGCATCCGCCACCCTGGTCTGCCCGGTCGCCACACCCAGCAGATTCACCTGGATGTCGGCATTGATTCCGACGATTCCGGGCGGGCCTCCGTCCCGTACCTGATGTCGATTTCAGGGTGATTCCCTGATGGGAGGCGAATCGATAGTTGCCTGCGCCAGACAATGGCGGTAGGAGGAAGCAGACACCATTCCTGTTTGGATACCGAAAGGAGGCTGAGATGCGGAACCTCGGTTGGGGACTCATCGCAGTATTCGGCGGGGGGATTCTCTACCTTCTAGGCACGTGGGTCTTTCAAGTCGCCACCGGCTACTACGTCCAGCGCGAAGCGACGACGGCCCTGATCATCACTGGGATGATTGCCGCCATCCACTGATAGTGGTTGCGATCGGGATCCGGCTGGTGACGACGCATCCGGTCGTTCGCCATGACGGGGGCCACAACTAGGGCGCCAAATCCACCGGCGACGACACCGCTACCCGACGAGGACTAGTTGTCGGGTAACAGCCTCGACGCCAAGGTCACGATCCGAGCGGTCTCACCTCGGCGACGACACCCACGGTTCCTACCGGCACCACTTCGTGACCGAACGGTGTCAACGCCGCACCGGCCAACTTCAAATGGGCGACCGCAAACGGGATACCGATGATCGTGACCGCGTTGATCAAAGCTGCAATCAGGTGACCGATAGCCAGCCAGATACCTGCGATGACAATCCAGATCAGATTGGCAAGACCCGACCCGACCCCTGCACTGGGTTTACGGACCAGCACCCGTCCGAACGGCCACAGCGCGTAGCCGGCCATACGGAAAGCCGCGACTCCGAACGGAATTGTGATAACGAACACGATTGAGATGAGACCGGCCAGGGCGTAGCCAAGGGCGAGTTCAATGCCGCCGAGAAGCAGCCAGAGTATGTTCCCAATGACCTTCACAGGTGCTCCGCTCCAATCTTGATCTCAGGCTACCGGCGAAAAGGCGGTTGCGGACCGAACATCAGGCACCTTGCCTCCGGTATCCCGAAGGCGGGGTTGCCACGGCTGTCTCGTGTGCATCAGCTCATCAACTGCACGGGCAATGTATTCGTCTACCCTTTCGGGTTGGTATCCGTTCCAGACCAGACGGAACCGTCTGGTTATCACCCCCAACCGAAAACAACTTCCCGGTTGGACAGCGGCCGCCTGCTGCCATGAAGGCTCGCCGAAAGCAAGATCGGCCAACAGCCAGAATCGAACATCGGTGACGGTTTCCGGCTGGGACGGACACGACGGGACCCTGCCGCAACTCCTCCTTTTGCCAACGCTATGGGGTTGTGCGGATCGTCTGTCCGGTCTGTCCACCTATCCCAAGGTCACGGTGCCTGGGCAGCGCCAGTCCACATGTAGCAGACCGTCGTGGCCGGGTCGGAGAGGTCACGCGAGGCCGAACACCAGGCCGGATAGCCGCGACTGCACTCCAAAGACTGCTCCGGGCAGAGTGGCCCGCATGGTGGCGCGCCCGGGAGCAACCACCCCAGCCAGGTAGGTCGGCTCGTCTACGCCGTCGTTTCCTAGTAGCTGATTGTTCCGATCAGCGTCGACCACCAGTGCCAGGGCACCAAGAAGTCGAGACAGTCGAAGTTCTCCGGGTCGTCGCAACCATCGACCAGAACGGGAGTGAGATAGTACGTCCAGATGGCTTCGCCCGTCGCGCCGGCGAACCTTCCGGTCCCTCCCTCAAAGGCAAACATGATCTGATTGCCCTCAGCCACGGGGTCGTAGTCGTAGACGCCGTAGAGCTCATCGCCGTTGGCGGCGACGAACGTAGCATGCCCGTCGAGCTCGTAGGCAGGTTCGCCCGGGCAGTGCGAGGAAGCAAGGTGAACCCGCCCCATGTGCGTCGCCTGACCGTCAGCATCCGAAACGGTGGTCACCTCTGCGCAGTCAGAGATGAAGTCCCCCGGAAATTCCCAGTGAACTTCGCCGTCGAAGCTCGCCCGGAAGGGGCGATCTGCGCCCCCTTCTGCCGCGGACGCGACGGGTGCTGCC
>CBDTUP010000333.1:0-3118 GCA_965363685.1 uncultured bacterium
TCGACTGGGCCGTAGCTCTGCCCCGAATGAACGGCGGTGACTGCGCAGTCGCCCGAGTGTGCACTATCCCAAAGGAAGTAGCAGACTCCACCGGCGATATCGATGCCTGGAAAGGCCTCAGCGGCGTCGTGATAGTCAGTCAGAGACCGCAGTCGGCGGTCCGTGAGCATCGTGCCGCGGAAGTCTCTCATTCCAAGCCCACCGGCCATCCACCGAGCAGGGATGACCATGCTGAGAAGGCGCGGCTCCAACTTCTTCGCCTGCTCAACGAAGTAGTGATAGATCGGGACATCGCGCGTGCCGCCGTCTGACCCCAGTTGGTAGGGCGGATTGCCAATGATCACATCGAATTTCACAGTTCCTCCGAACAATTCGCTCTCACTCGATCTCGCTCACCGTCAGCGGCGGGTAGGTCTTCGTCGGCACGAAGATCTCATGAGACTCCGCGTCGCCAAACAGGGTGTCTGACCCGAACGACGACATCTGCGTGAGTGTGTCGTACCGGAAGTCGCGCCGCTGGTACTTGCCTCGGCCCAGGTACCCCCATTCGGGAATGACCATTGGCTTGCCATCCGGCGACGTCATGGCGAGGGCGTCGCCGTGGACGATGTTGGCTTCAACCACAACCCGAGCGGCCGCGAACCATTCGTCGGGCGAGCCGCTTCCCAAGTAGTCGAACAGCTCGTCCAACAGATTCTGGCGGCATTCTGCGACGTTGTCTGCCAGCAGTTCGACGCCATACACGCACATGAGCGAGAACAGGGCATGGTGGCGCTTCTCGAAGTCGCTTCTTGCGTACTTGCGGTGAAAAGTGGCGAGCTTGCGCCGCAGGACAGGGACCAAGAAATTCCCCGACCCGCAGGCTGGTTCCAGGAAGCGCGAGTCGATCCGCTGCGTCTCGTGCTCGACCAGGTCAAGCATCTCCTCGACCAGCCACGTCGGGGTGAACACCTCGCCGTGATCTGCAACCCGTTGTTTCGACCTCACCAAGTCCATCGGCACAAGGCTAGTGGTAGGACGGAGACCGAACGGGTAGAGGGTGATCTTGAGGTCATCGGTCATCGTTCACACCCTGGATTCGAGTCCGCCACCGACGTAGCGCGTCTTTGCCCCCGTATTCAAGCGCGATGACCTGACCGCCAGTCAACCAAGCAAAGATCGTCTGGTTCTCCCATACAACTGCTGCGATGTTCTGGACCTGCACGATGTCTCCGTCGTGAGTTTCCACCCACCGCTCATCGGTTCGAAGTTCTTCCAGGTCATCGGTCATCGTTCACACCCGAAGTCCAACACTTCCTGACCGAGACGGGTCGCCGCGATTTCGCAGTATCGCTCCTCGATCTCAATACCAATCGCCGTCCGGCCAAGATCCTTCGCTGCACGGAGGGTTGACCCTGAGCCCATGAACGGGTCAAGGATGACGCCGTCGGGGCACTTGTCAATGAGGACACGCATCAGGGGCACAGGTTTGCTAGTTGGGTGACCCGATTCGGTGGCGGCGCGTGATCTGTTCTCGGTTGTGGTGATTACAGACCGCATCGGCCCGCCTGTCCACCCGCTACCCATTAGGTAGATTTCCTCGTGGCTAGTGAACCACGGATGATTGACCGGGCCGGGACTGGCTTTCGCTTTGTTCCAAATCAACACCCTGTCGGTATTGCCTGGTCGCGGCACTTTCCACGTCCCAAATGTGATCGACGGAACTTTGCCGATCATTCCGAGCATTGCGTCGCGAAGGGCTACGGATTCATCGCCAGTCACCTTTTTAGGCTTTCTAAGATTGGGGCCGTTCGCGTTGTAACGGGTGGTCATGATTCCGGCCGTCCAATCAGAACCGTATGGCGGGTCGCTAACAACGACATCGAACTCCAGCCGGTCAATCAGATCCAGGCAGTCGGCGTGGTAGATGGTGACGTGGTCGTCTTGGTAGTACGGGTCATCGTTCATCGTTCACACTTTTCCCCAGTGTCTCCAGGGCAGCCAATACTTGTTTCCCGCGGCAAGATGAGCATTCCCACTCTGTCTTGCGTATATCGGGCACGAAGTTCAACGGTGGAGACGTGCGGCCACACCAACGACACGCCCGGTCATCGGTCATCGTTCACACCCTCCTTCGGGGCGAGGAGTTGCACAAACTCGCAACGCTCGACGCCGTAGGCCAGACAGCGGTCGGCTCCGTCGACCGGGGGGATTACCACGCCTGCGCCGTCATATTGCTGGTCGTGGGTGCGGCACCACCACACCGGCACCAGCTCGAATCGGTCGGCGTCGTCCGCCTTGGCCTCCAAGCGGGCAATCATCTCATTCCACGCCCGCTCTGGCGGTTCCGGGTCGATGTCGCTCATGAGGGCCACCGGTCATCGGTCATCGTTCACACCCCTCGCGTTCGACCACTTCGGCAACTTCGATCCACATTTGGCGGCCACTACTGCCCGATCGGGCAAGCTGCCACTTCCCAGTCGAGGTACGCAACCAGTTTCCGGGCACGATGCGAAACGTTTCGCCCGAGATGAAGACGCCCTCATCGCTCATCAT
Source organism: uncultured bacterium (assembly GCA_965363685.1). GTDB lineage: Bacteria > Actinomycetota > Acidimicrobiia > Spongiisociales > JAHEDJ01 > JAHEDJ01. Next base: position 2,536 of record CBDTUP010000333.1, read on the forward strand.
GGACTTAGGCATCCGGTGATTCCATGGGGCGGATCATCGACTCGATGTACTCAGCCTCGTCCGCCGAGATGCCGTACCTCTCGTACAAATCGGAGTCGGTCCACCGTCGGTCCCACTGTTGCTGCGGAACCCAGGTGCAGGTGGAGCGAGTCGCGTCCTGTGTGATCTTCCGAAGCGACACAAGAAAGCGAAGGAAGCGCGTCCGCAGGTACGACTCGACGCTTTGCGCAGCGCTCTCCGAGTCAACCATGAAGAAGAGGTACGTCTGCGTGCAGACCGAAGGCGAGGGGGCGATGAAGGGCTGCGCAAGAATCCGGTACGGGTATGACCCACGCTCCCCGTAGGCCTTCGAGATCATCACCTTCCACGTGTCCGCGAGGTCGGCGCTCTTGAGGATCTTTGATCGATCGAGATAGCCCACACGACGCTTGCCTTTGTCTGTGTAGTAGATCGGCACGTCGTCCACTCCAGAATCCGCGGTGTGGAAGCCGCGGAAGTTCGACGTCCACCCAAACTCCTTGTCGGCAGACAGGATCTCCACAATCGACGGTTCCTCGAACTTGAGAATCTTGCGAAGGATCTC
>CBDTUP010000334.1:0-3095 GCA_965363685.1 uncultured bacterium
GATGGCTTCGAGAGACTGATCGGGCTCACGGGGTGACCGAGGTGCGATCGCCGACGTCGGCCAGGAGTCACGCGAGGAAATCGACGTTGTTCCGCTCGAGCCGGTCGGATACAACTTCGGCTGGCCGTCGGTCGAAGGAACCGAGTGCTTCTTCGAGCGTGACTGCACCGTCTCGGACTACGTCGTGCCGGCCATCGACTACGGCCATGACGAAGGCCTCTCCGTTACCGGCGGAGTCGTCTATCGAGGCGGCGCCATCCCGGAACTGACGGGACATTATTTCTATGCCGACTGGGTCCGGGAATGGATCCGGACATTCCGCTACGAATCCGGCGCAGCCGGGCAGGTGATGGATTGGACCGAGGATCTCAATCCCGGACAGATCAATAGCTTCGGTCTCGATGCGGCCGGTGAGGTCCTCATCGCCACGTGGGACGGGAGCGTTTCAAGGATCGTGCCGGTCCGCTGATCCACGAAGAGGGCCGGGCGCCCGGCGCCCGGCCCTTTCAGTTCCTCCTGGAGCGTCTAGCGACGACCCTGACGCTCTCTTGCCTCGTTGACCTTGAGGCGGCGTCCGCCGACCTCGGCTCCGTCGAGGGCATCGATGGCCGCACGGGCCGCATCGTTGTCGTCCATCTCCACAAACCCGAATCCTCGGGAACGACCGGTTTCCCGATCCATGATCACCTGCGCCGAGGCCACCGCCCCGTACTCGGCGAACAGATCCTCCAGTTCCGCGTTGTTGACGCTGAACGAGAGGTTTCCTACGTAGATATTTACACTCACCAGTCGTTTCCCTTCTCGGTCGGGCCCAATCTGCCGGCCCGACAAATACGGACGTAACGCTAGTCGGATTCGTGCTCCGACAACAGCGCCCTTGGCCGGCCGGGCATCGCCCGTCAGCGGCGCCGGCGTCGCCTTCCTCCGGCCCGGCGCGATAGGTCGGCCATCGAGGGTTTCTTGAACTCGACTTCTTCCGGCTCCCAGTTGCTGAGGTCGGCGAGCCGTGCGTCGTTCGAGAACATCTTGGTGATTTCGTAGTGAAGACCCGATGCCCGCTGCAGCCGCTCCACATCCTGGACCTGATCCCACAACACGAGCGTGATGACGATGCCGCTCTCGCCCGCCCGGGCGGTTCTTCCCGAACGGTGAATGAAGCTCTTGTAATCGTCGGGTGGGTCGTAGTGGACGACGATGTCCACATCGTCGATATGCAGCCCGCGAGCGGCCACGTTGGTGGCGACCAATACCGGCACCTTGCCGGAGGAGAAGTCCGAGAGGGCGCGTTCGCGCACCGCCTGACGAAGGTCGCCGTGGATGGCGGCGGCATGAGTGCCTTCGCGGTTGAGTTGCTCGGCGACGCGGTCGGCACCCCGTTTGGTGCGGACGAACACAAGGGTCCGTTCGACTCCGGAGGCGATGGCGGCCGCCACTTTCGGCTTGTCGAGTTGATGTACTGCGATGAACCGATGCTCCTGAGTATCTACCACCTCGTCGGAATACTCGACCTCATGGCGAATCGGATCGCTCAGGTACGAGTTGATGAGCGAGGCAATGGCGCCATCGAGTGTCGCCGAGAACAGCATGGTTTGATGGCCGCGTTCGATGTCCCGCATCACGCGATGAACCTGAGGGAGGAACCCCATGTCCGCCATCTGGTCGGCTTCATCGATCACCACGGCGGACACGTCACTCAGATCCACGTTCCCCCGCTCCATGAGGTCGATAAGCCGACCGGGAGTGGCTACCAGGATCTCAGTCCCGGCCTCGAGGTCCTGGATCTGGCGGCCCATCGAAACTCCACCGTAGATGGTCGCCAAGCGATATCCGCGTCCGTGGGCGAGCGGCGTCAGCTCGCGTGCCACCTGCACACACAACTCGCGCGACGGGACGAGCACCAGTGAGGTTGGGCGGTTCCGCTTGGCAGGGGCGGCCCGTTCGATGAGCGGAATACCGAAGGCAAGGGTCTTTCCCGACCCCGTCTGCGCCTTGCCACAGACATCCTTCCCCGCCAGGCCGTCCGGGATGGTCATCGTTTGGATGGGAAAGGGTTCGAGTATCCCCTTCTTAGTGAGGGCGGTGACGATGTCGTCGGATACCCCGAGGTCGGAGAACGAGGTCACTACGACCTCTTCTATTGAGGGACTCTGCATGGTTCAGTTCTTTCGTTGATCGGCCTCCGGCACGACTCAACGAAGCGGTAGAGCAGTAGAGGCCCGGCGAGCACGAACCTGCTTGGCCGTGCACTCACCGATGACACGGTACCACCTTGCGTGCCTCTACGGGGCACTTCGCTGCTTGCTGCTCGCTGCTCGCTGCTCGCTCAGCGGAGAACGTGGCTTTGCACGTTCTCCGAACGAACCCGGAGGGTTCCCGTTCTCCGAAGGAATTCTCAACCGCCGGAGGCGGAGAAGTGCATCCAGTCTTTGAGGGTGTTCCAGTTCCCTCCCCAGGCCCATCCCATCTCGGCGAAGGCGGTCACAACGATGTCCCCCGCCTCGATCATCCCGGGGCGGAGGTGTTCTCGATCGGTGTATGCCGAGGCAAGCTCCGGAAGAACGAGATCCCCTTTCACATACGGGTTGTGGAATGGGTTCACGTCGACGGCCAGCCCGTAGGCATGTTGGGACCAGCTCGTGTTGCCGACCGCCGGCCGGCAGACAAAGGAGGTCGTGTCGTTCCAGTCCCCGGTCGGCGGAGCGTCGATCTCTTCTGCCCGAATCACCCGCATCTGCTCGATCGGAAACGCGGCGGCATGGAGCTGCTCAAATACCCGCACGATCTCGTCGGCCCAGGCAGCGTTGATGAGGAGCTCCCCGGTGTGATATTCGCCGTCGAAGCCCATGTGTGAGACGGTGACGTAGGCCAACTCTTCGACGGTGACCGGGCATTCGGGCACCCAGCTCGACCGGGCAAGCACCTCGTCGGGTACCGGTTCGATCGACCACTCGAAGGCATCACCGGCCGGAGGCAGCAGGTCCTCCGGTGTGGCAAGGCGCCGGTCGACGAGAACGGGCGGCGTGGGTCGGACCTCCCCATGTTCATCCGGCCGCAGCGGCAGCGGCCGGGAACCGAGCCAGACGGGCCGGGCGAAA
>CBDTUP010000335.1:0-3058 GCA_965363685.1 uncultured bacterium
AGTACAGTAATGAATCTTGATAGAGTTGGATCGGGCGACGACGTACCGAACGAACGAGATTGGTGAGCATGCCTCCGACCTCATCCACCAGCTCTCCCAATCTGATCGACCTCTCGCGCTCGATGTACCCAAGATCCTGCGCTAGGAGAAGCTGGTACTCCACTTCACCGAGCGACCCCCTAGCGATTTCAAGGAATCGTGCGAAGTCGTTGCCCGAAGACCTCGATGCGCCTTCTGCGATGTTCGAAGGTACCGACACCGCGGCGCGTCGAAGCTGACTGGCAAGGCCGTAAAGCTCGGTCTTCGGGAACGCCACCGTTGCCGAGTACACACTGAGCACCAATGCGTGGCTCTGACTCCAGACCCTCAGTTGCCGATAATCCTGCATACAAACCCCTTGGCATGATGACCCTTGAGCCACCATGGCAGGGGGCAGTGACGTTTCGGCTACCCGCGACCCGCGGCTAGCTACTCGCGACTACGAGTAATCCACATCATGCAGTTCGGCCACGTTGGCAGCCACCGCCTCGGCGGCTTCCTTCAGTGCTTCCATCTCGGAGTCTGTCAGCGGCAACTCCACCACCTCTTCGACACCGTTGGCGCCGATCTTGGCCGTCACGCCCAGGTAGCCGTCCGCCAGCCCGTAGGCTCCGTCGGTCCAGGCACACACCGGCTGCTCTTCTTTCGAGTCCGTCAGGATGGCTTTCACCATCGCCGCAGCCGCGGAAGACGGCGCGTAGTAGGCGCTACCGGTCTTCAGCAGACCAACGATCTCGGCGCCGCCCTTGCGAGTCCGGTCGATCAGGCCCTCGATCTGCTCATCGGTGAAGATCTCGTCCAGGCTCTTGCCCGCGACCGAGCACTGCGAGGGAACCGGCACCATTGTCGGTCCGTGGCTGCCCAACGTGAGCGCTTCCACATCGAAAATGTCGACATCGCCCAGCTCACTGATGAAATGGGCGAGCCGGGAGCTGTCGAGGATTCCAGCCTGCCCCATCACTCTGTTCTTGGGGAGACCTGACACCTCGGCGGCAAGAGTGGTCATGTGATCCAGCGGATTTGTCACGACGACCAGAATCGCGTCGGGCGAATACTTCATGATTTGCTCTGTGACGCTCTTCACCACTTTGGCGTTCACCGTCAGGAGGTCCATGCGGCTCATCCCGGGCTTGCGAGGCGACCCGGCCGTGATCACAACGACCTCACTGCCGGCCGTGTCGGCATAGTCGTTCGTTCCGACCACCAGCGTCCGGTACTTCTCCACCGGCCGTGCCTGGTTCATGTCGAGAGCCAGGCCCTGTGGGATTCCTTCGAGGATGTCGGTCATGACAACTTGATCGACCAGGTCCATCCTGGCGATCTTCTCGGCGGTCGTCGAACCGTATTTACCGGCACCAACGACTGTTACTTTGCGCACGCTAATTCCTCCGATCGGGTCGGTCCTTCAGCGTAGCGATCGGGATCGCGCCCGGCTCGGGTCATTTGGATGCTATGAAGGGGACGTGCGACCCACCTATGTGATTCTGCTACTTCTACCCCTGCTCGCCGTTTCCGCCTGCGGGCCGGCAACCGTGCCCGATGGAACCACGACCACATCGACTCCGGGCCCTATCGACCTCACTGATCCGGCCACCCAATCCGCTCTGGGATCTCCAGCTCCAGCCGACATCGTATGGCAACGAACGGTGGAAGGGATAACAGTCTTCGGTCAAACGTCGTCTGCCGATCCTGTCGAGATGGACTTGCTCGCCGCCGCGGCAGCCGACCTTCCACCGGCCCTGAAAGCAGCTGTCGAGCCGCGCTCGCTGGTCCGCGTTCGTGATGTCACCGGAGCCGAGGACATCAGCTCAGCTGTAACCGTTTCTGTCGGACCCGACATCTTTCTGCTGGACCGAACCTTCTCCACCGAGCGCGGTCTCACCAGCAAACTCGACCTCACCTACGCACTCGCCCACGAGTTCGCCCATATTGCTCAATGGTTCACCTTGGAGGACTCGTACGTTCAAGGTGTGCTGGACGGACGAATCGAACAAGTCCAGCTCGGTGCAGGATCGACCCTCGTCCACCAGTTCGCCGAAGTGACCGGTTGGGTGAACCGATCGACGGACCCACTCGAAACGGACTGGCAACTCACCGAGGGAACAGGTCCGTCGGACTACGCATCCTCGAGTCCCGTAGAAGACCTCGCCGAGACGGTGGCTCTCGCCGCCGTAGGTCGGGGCAACTGGCTCGGTGAGCTGAGGGGTGCCTGGATTTCCGATTGGCTCGGAGTCTCCTTGGACTCCCTTTCGAGAGGGAAACCCTGGCTACCGGCCGGATCACAAGAGGTACAACCAACGGAGCCGCTCTTCGACGAACTCGTTGCTGCGGATCTTGCTGCCAGCCTGGGCAAAGAACACATCGAACCGGCATCGTTCATCGTCCCCGGGGTCACAATGCCCGAGCTGGCTCGACTGGTGCAGGGGCGCCTCGACGGTCGGGATCTGACCGGGACACTCGGCACCGTCGAGTCGGCGGGATCGCTTCGCTTCCAAGGGAGTTTTCGCGGAATCGAGGGCGGTGAGTTCCTCGTAGACGTGCGGACCGTGACCGGGCCGGACAACGAAGAGGATGTCCTTCTCACCTATGTCGCCATCTGGTGACACGCTACCGTATACGGATGCGAACACCACCAAGAATGCTGCCCGCGATGATCACTCCCTTCACCGGTAGCGGCAACCTCGATCTCAAGGCTCACGCCTCAAACCTCTCAACTCTCAGCGACCGTGGAATCACCGGATTCCTGCTCGGTGGGTCGACCGGAGAGGGTCCATACCTGGAGGAAGGCGAACGGGCGGCCCTCCTCGAGACAACGCGTGAAACGCTCGGCAACACTCCGTTCTTGATCTCCGGCATCGTGGCGGAGTCTGTACGGACGGCACTCCGCCAAATCGATGAATCGGTGGCCGGCGGAGCAGATGCCGTCCTCGTCCAGACACCAACCACCCTCACCCGCGGACACGAGGAGTACGTTGAGGCGTTCTTCAAGGACGTCGCCAAGGCTTCGGAACTTCCCGTT
>CBDTUP010000336.1:0-3023 GCA_965363685.1 uncultured bacterium
ACCTCGGGCAGGGAGCGAAGCCAGATCGCCGTGTGAATACACCGGCTCGAGTCCCACTGGACCGTGATCTGCTCGCTCTCGTACGTCTTCTTGACCATGCCTGACACCTCCAGGCCGCAAGGCTACGAGAAGTTCTCGCCCCGGGCCGGTGTTCCTCGCCGTCGATCCAGCGCTCGTTCTCGGCTCGGGTCATAATCCCGACCATGGAGATAGCGCTCCTCATCGCCGCGTTCGTGATCGGGTTCGCCGCCAGGGCGGTGGGGCTCCCCCCTTTGGTCGGCTACCTCGTGGCAGGCTTCGTTCTGCATGCCTTGGGCTACGAGTCGAGCGATGCACTCGAGACCATCGCCGATCTCGGCGTGCTCCTGCTCATGTTCGGCATCGGGCTGAAGCTGAAGCTCGGCACCCTGGGTGAACCACAGGTGTGGGGAACCGCCACCGTGTTTGCGGTGGCTGCCACCGCCATCATGGGGGGAGCGGTATTGGGCCTCGGTGCCCTCGGAGTACCGCTGGCCAGTGATCTCGATCTGCAGACGGCAGCGATCATCGGGTTTGCGCTGTCCTTCTCGAGCACCGTGTTCGCCGTCAAGGCGCTCGAGGAGACCAACGAAGCGGCCTCACTCGCCGGCCGCGTAGCGATCGGGGTGCTGATCCTGCAGGACATCTTCGCCGTCGGATTCCTTGTGGCAGCCGGAGGTGAGGTGCCATCCGTGTGGGCCATTGCGGTGATCCCGGGCTTCTTCCTTCTGCGTCCAGTCGTCGGATGGTTCCTCGACCGGAGCGGTCATGGCGAGATCCTGCTCCTCTTCGGGTTCACGTTGGCCATCGGGGTTGGCGCTGGCTCATTCGAACTGGTCGGACTGAAGCCGGACCTCGGGGCACTGGTTGCCGGCCTCATGCTCTCGCAACAACCGAGAGCGGGCGAGATGTCGGACCGTCTGCTGTCGTTCAAGGACATCCTCTTGGTGGGGTTCTTCCTATCGATCGGCTTGGAAGGGACGCCGCCTGCCGCAGCATGGGTGATCGGCCTCTTTGCTCTGCTTCTGGTGCCGGCGCGCAGTTTCGGGTTCTTCTGGCTCTTCACACGCTTCCGACTGCGAGCTCGCACTGCGGTTCACGGCTCTCTGACGCTCTCCACCTACAGCGAGTTCGGGTTGATCGTGGGTGCCGCCGCCCTGTCGGCCGGCCTGATCGACCAGGCTTGGGTGTCGACAATCGCCGTGGCCGTTTCTGGGTCGTTCGTCGTCGCCTCAGCCGCCAATTCAGTTCGGTATCGGTTCTACGACCGCTGGTCGGATTGGCTCCATCGGTTCGAGCGACGCCCGACGATCGGCGAGGACGCAGTGATCGACTGTGGCCAGGCCCGTGTGCTCGTCTTCGGTATGGGTCGGGTAGGCGCCGGATCGTACGACGAACTCGTCATCCGGCGAGGTCCGGTGGTTGTCGGCGTCGATCGTAATGAGGAGACTGCTGCACGCCATCGTGCGGCGGGCCGAAATGTGGTTCGTGGTGACGCTCTTGATCGCGATTTCTGGGAGCGGGTCAGGTTCCATCCTGAGGTGGATCTCGTGTTTGCGTCGACCAACAGCCATGCGGCCAACCTCGAGTTGGTGGGCCGGGTGAGAGAGTTCCTCCCGAATGCGCGGATCGCCGCCATTGCCACCTACCCGGACCAGGTCGAGGAGCTTCAGGCGGCTGGGGTCGACGTAGCTCGCAACCTGTATGAGGAGGCAGGTCAGGCGCTGGCGGATGATGCCGTCGGAGTCATGTTCGGCGACCAGGGCTGATGCGCTTCACCGCTGTTGGATCGGTTGGTCATCCACGACTTCCGGCAATAGCTCCTCTCCGTGAACACAACTCACATGCCGTTGCCGAACTTGTCGTGATGTATCTGCACCGACTCGCGCATCGGCTTCATCGCCTTGGCATAGCCCTTCAATATGCCAAGCGACCAGTTGATACGCTCCCTGAAGTAACTGTCCGCATCCGGATGGTTGTCTTCGGCTCTATCGTTGAGTACTGACTCAACATTGCGCACGATGATCTGTTCCGGGATGTAGCAGATACGATTGTTCTTGTAGCTGCTCATGCGCAACTCGGCCACGGGATAGGCACCGCCGTCCGCACTCGATACCGCTACGATCATCGCCGGCTTGTGACCCAGCTCGAATCGGTTGAACAGCAGGAAGAAGTTCTTCATCCCGGCTGGCACCTGGCCGTGCCATTCCGGGGAAACGATGACGAAACCATCGCTGGAAGCCAGCTGCTTCCTGATCGGTGACAGGCGTTCATTCCATTCCGGGTCGTCCTCCCAGAGGGACTGGTCCCATAGCGGCAGAGGATTCCTTGCCAGGACATACAACCAGGTGTCCACGCCGTGCTTCTGTTGCAGGGTCGTCTCTATATGGCGAGCTACCTTTTCGCTTTGTGATGGATCGCGGTGGCTGCCGCTGATGATTGCGATCTTCACTTTCGCTCCTCTACTGCCATTGGGGTTGACCCGGTTTCGTAGACACACCGGATCGCATGAAAATGCGGTAGGAGTGTGTCATGGGAAAGAGGAAGCGACGGTCATTTTCGAGGTAAGTCCTCGGAATTCTCCCACCATCCGGCCCCGCCAGTCAAGATCCGAAGTGATTCCGGGTACTTGAAGTCCCGGGCGAGGGTGACGGCCCCCGGGTTCCGGATCGCCCGTCGGGCCGCCTCGCTGAGGTGTCACCCGGCAGAGTGGGCCTCTACAAGAGGAAGCGAAGCGTCTCGGTGTGCCGCGTCAGTCGATCATCAAGGTCTGGGTGGCAGAACGTTTGGAGAAGATGAAGGCTTCGTGACGTGGAAGTCCCGAGCCGTGCGCGATCGATTCGAAGCCGGCGCGGCAGGTAGAAGGAAGAACGGGGGGGTTACGTCCGATCACGTGCAACGTGTCAACTACCGCGGGGAGTCTGAGCCTACATCCCTACGGCCCAGGCCACCTCTCCCGGTCAGGCGGCGCCACAGGGCCAACTCGCCCGGCAAGACGGGAGGCT
>CBDTUP010000337.1:0-2973 GCA_965363685.1 uncultured bacterium
GAAGTCGACTGGGCAACCGGTTCGTTGTTCTGGTCGTAGCCGATCTCCTCGAAACTGAGAGCCGGGGTGCGGCGCGATACGTCGAGTTCTTCTGCCTCATGGGTCGGCAGTGCAACCGGGACGATCTCCGATAGGTAGTACGAGAGCTGCCGGTCGCAATGCTGGTCGAGCAGGTCATACAGGGGGAGTAGTCCGCTTTTATCGCCGATTGGTTTTGTGACCAGACGCTCCGGGACCCGGTTGTAGGTAAGCGCAACCGGCAGGTCGTCTTCCAGGAAGACCTTCTCCACGACCACGAGTGACTCTCCTTCGTCGATGCCGAGGTCGGTTGCGAACGCGGCCGATGCCGGTTCGGAGGTAACGGCGACGACTCGAATGGAAGGTGTGAATCCGTGGTCCTCGAGGACTTCCTCGTACGACCACATCTCTTCCAGGCGGGACTTGATCTGCAGCCCAGGTTCGTTGACGAACGTTCCCGCACCCTGTTTCCGGTAGATCGAGCCTTCGTTCTCGAGCCTGCTGAGGGCGTCGCGGATCGTTGTCCTACTGACGCCCAGATCCGCAGCGAGTTCGGTTTCCGACGGGATTCGGCCCTCTTCGAACGCGCCGGAAACAATGCGCTCCTTGAGGTGCGCTTTCACCTGGTCTGTAAGTGAGGGGCTTCGGGTGATCATCAAGTCTCGGCTAGCACGTCGGGTGATCGTGTTGTATGATTGTATGACAAATCGTACAGGAGGTGCCCTCCGCTGTCCAGCCCTCGTTGGCCGGCGACCGGTGAGGCCCTCGGTCAAGCCCATCGAATACAGCAGGAGAGCAATATGCGCAGCTTCGCCGGAAGGGACATCCTTTCCCTCAAGGGTTTCGAACGAAACGAGTTCGAGCACCTGTTCCAGATCGCCGATGAACTCGAGCCCATCGCTCGGGAACGCCGGAACGTCGACCTTCTTTCTGAGAAGACCCTCGTCACCGCCTTCTATCAGCCATCCACTCGTACCCGACTGGCTCACGAGGCTGCCATGCATCGCCTCGGCGGTCACGTGACCGGGTTCTCGGATGCCAAGATGACGCGCGCCGGCGACTTCTATCAGGAATCCATCAAGGACACCGTCCACATGCTGGAGTACTACGGCGATGTCCTGGTAATGCGGCACTTCCAGCAGGGCGCTCCTCACGAAGCGGCCAAGTGGGCGTCGATTCCCGTCATCAATGCCGGCGACGGCTGGGGTGAGCATCCGACCCAGGTTCTCACCGACCTTTACACCGTGCAGTCAGAGATGGGTTCGGTCGACGGCAAGACATTCGTCTGCATCGGCGACCACCGCATGCGCACCATGCACTCGATCGGATATGCCCTTTCACAGTTCGATGCTGAGATGGTCATCCTGTCGCCGGAAGAGATGGCACCGCTGCCCGAGTTCCTGGCCGAACTCGATGAGCTGGGTACCAGCTACCGGATCGTCGACCACATCGACGAGGTGATTCACGAGGCCGACGTCATCTACATGGAGCCGGTCGTCCAGCCCGATTACACCCAGTCCCGTCAGGAGAAGCAGGACGAGTACGGCCTGACCCCGGCCAACTATCAGATCACCAGAGAGGTGATGAAGAAGGCCAAGGGCGACTCGATCGTTCTCCACTCACTGCCCAGGATGGATGAACTCCTTCCCGAGGTCGATCAACTCAAGCACGCTCGTTACTGGCAAGAGGCTTACAACGGCGTTGTCATGCGTATGGCGCTGCTCGCCTCCGTCCTCGGGGTGATGGAGTAATGCCGAAGCTGGTAATTGCCATTGGTGGCAACTCCCTGATCCCGGATGGTGATCACCAAACGGTCCAGGATCAGTACCTGGCTGCTGCAGAGACAGACGATCACATCGCATCCCTGGTTGAACAGGGGTGGGATGTGGCCATCTCGCACGGCAACGGACCACAGGTGGGTTTCATTCTCCGCCGGTCCGAACTGGCCAGCAGCGAGTTGCATGAGATTCCTCTCGACTACTGCGGAGCCGACACCCAGGGTGCCATTGGATACATGCTGCAGCAGAACCTCGTGAACGACTTCCGTCAACGCGGGATTCAGAAGAGCGTGGCAACCGTGGTTACTCAGGTGGAGGTCGACTCCGCCGATCCGGCTTTCGCCGCTCCGAGCAAGCCGATCGGCTCGTTCATGGGCGAGGAGGAAGCGAAGAAACGCCGCGACAACGAAGGCTGGGATATAAAGGAGGATGCAGGGCGCGGATGGCGCCGTGTCGTTGCATCGCCCGCGCCCAAGCGAATCGTCGAGCTCGATGTAATCAAGCAGCTGCTCGATGCAGGCGTCGTCACCATTGCGGTCGGTGGCGGCGGGATCCCCGTTGTAGCCAACGAAGACGGTGATCTCGAAGGCATCGCCGCCGTAATCGACAAGGATCTCGCTTCAGCGCTGCTCGCCAGTCAGGTCGATGCAGACCTTCTATTGATCTCCACTGCTGTGGAACAGGTTGCCCTCAACTTCGGGACACCCGAACAGCGGTGGGTGGACGAGTTCACTCTGGCCGAGGTCAAGCAGTACTTGGATGAGGGTGGCCACTTCGCCGAGGGTTCGATGGCTCCGAAGATGCGGGCTGTCGTTCAGTTCCTGGAAGCGGGAGGCAAGGAAGCTCTGATCACTAATCCCGAGAATCTCGAACGTGCGATGGCCGGGGAGACCGGCACCCGGATCGTTCGATGAGTCTGGAGCATGTCACCGGGTTGTCCTGTGTGATCTGTGGCGCGACGTACCCGGTCGAGGAGGCCGGGTACGTTTGCGCAGAGTGCGGCAACGAGGGGATTCTCGATGTGCGCTACGACTACGACCTGGTCGGCAAACGTATCTCGAAGGAGACCCTGGCCGCGGATCGCGACATGACTATGTGGCGCTACCGGCCGCTCATGCCGGTGGCCGCGGACGCCGCGGTACCGCCGCTCACCGTCGGTTGGACGCCTACCTACGAC
>CBDTUP010000338.1:0-2912 GCA_965363685.1 uncultured bacterium
CATCAGTCCGGTGACCAGTTCATCGCCGAGTACGTCCGACATTTGCTCAACGAGGACCTTGGCATCTTCAACAGACTGATCCTGCGCGAGGCGCAGACCCAGACCGAACTCGGCGTTGTCCTCGAACAAGCTGTTTGCCCAGGCCGGACCGCGCCCGTCGGCGTTGGTCGTGTAAGGGGTGGTCGGCAGGTTGCCGCCGTAGATCGACGAGCACCCGGTCGCGTTGGCGATCGCCACCCGATCACCGAACATCTGTGTCATCAACTTGATGTACGGAGTCTCACCACAGCCCGAGCATGCACCGGAGTATTCGAACAGGGGCTCCACCATCTGGCTGCCTTTGACCGTGTCCAGCCGCACTTCCTTGCGATCCGGTTCCGGGATGTTGAGGAAGAATTCGTAGTTGGTCTGTTCGGTTTCGAGATGGTCGAGTTTCGGCATCATGTTGATCGACTTGTGCTTGACCTGCTCCTTGGACTTGGCAGGGCACACGTCGACGCAGACCCCACACCCGGTACAGTCGTCCGGTGCCACCTGGATAGTGAGGAGATTGCCCGGCATCTCTCTGCTGCGGAAGTCCTTCGACAGGAACGTGTCCGGCGCTCCCTCCAGGAATGCAGGATCGAATACCTTCATCCGGATGGCAGCGTGGGGGCAGACGAGCGCGCACTTGGCGCAATCAATGCAGATGTCAGGATCCCAGATCGGAATGTCCTGAGCGATCGACCGCTTCTCGAATTGGGTAGTCCCGGTGGGGAACGTCCCATCCACCGGCATGGCCGAAACGGGCAGGAGATCACCTTTGCCTTCGATCATCATTGCGGTCACCCGCTGAACGAAGTCGGGGGCCACTTCCGGGACCGCCGGCGGGCGTCGGGAAGTGGAGGTAGGCGCGACCGGCACCTCGACCTTCTCGAGAGCCGCGACTGCCGCATCCACTGCGGCGAAGTTCCGGTCGAGGACGGTCTGGCCGAACTTGCCGTAGCTCTTCTCGATGGCTTCTTTGATCTCCCTGATCGCGTCCTCGGCCGGCAAGATTCCGGCCAGGTTGAAGAAGCACGTCTGGAGGACGGTATTGATGCGCCCGCCCAGGCCAACGTCCTTCGCAACTTTCACACCGTCGACGACGTAGAAGGTGATGTTCTTGTCGATGAGCGCCTTCTGCGTCTCGAATGGAACCTTGTCCCACACCTCATCTGCCGGATAGGGGCTGTTGAGCAGGAAGGTGGCACCTTCTTGTGCGACTTCGAGGACAGCCATCTTCTCTAAGAAATTGAACTGGTGGCATGCAACGAAGTTGGCTCGGGTGATCTCGTAGGTCGAAGTGATCGGGCGGGGCCCGAATCGCAGGTGCGATACCGTGATCGCACCAGACTTCTTCGAGTCGTACACGAAATGACCCTGCGCATACAGGTCTGTGTTCTCACCAATGATCTTGACCGAGTTCTTGTTAGCTCCGACGGTGCCGTCGGCGCCTAGTCCGAAGAACACCGCCCGCACGACATCGTCGGGTTCGGTGTTGAGATCCTCGTCGATATCGAGACTCAGTTGGGTTACATCGTCGACGATTCCGACGGTGAAGTGAACCTTCGGTTCGGCTTTGGCGAGTTCGGCATACACAGCTGCAACCATCGAGGGAGTGAACTCCTTCGAGGACAATCCGTAGCGGCCACCGATAACCTTCGGGAAGCCTTCCCAGGCGACATTGCCTGCGGCCGTTTGCTCGGAGATAGCGGTGATCACGTCTTGATAGAGGGGCTCGCCGACCGCACCGGGCTCCTTGGTGCGGTCGAGCACCGCAATTGACTTCGTGGTGGCCGGCAGCGCCGAGATCATCGCCTCTGGAGAGAAGGGCCGGTACAACCGCACCTTGAGGATCCCGACTTTCTCGCCACGATCGTTCAGTGCCTGTACCGCCTCCTCGGCGGCGCCAATCCCCGAGCCCATCAAGATCACGACACGCTCGGCGTCGGGGGCGCCCACATAGTCGAAGAGGCGGTACCGGCGACCTGTGACATCGGCGAACCGATCCATCGTGGCCTGGACGATGTCGGGCACCGCGTCGTAGTAGAGGTTGCAGGCTTCGCGCGCCTGGAAGAAGACATCCGGGTTCTGCGCAGTTCCACGAATCACCGGAGCATCCGGGTTGAGGCGGCGAAGGCGGTGGGCGGCGACGAGTTCGTCGTCGATCATTTCCCTGATGTCGTCATCGCTCAGTTCATCGATCTTGCCGACTTCGTGAGACGTCCGGAATCCATCGAAGAAGTGCAGGAAGGGAATCCGGCTCTGGAGAGTGGACGACTGAGAAATCAACGCCAGATCATGCGCCTCCTGCACCGACGATGACGCCAGCATCGCCCAACCGGTCGCACGCGTTGCCATGACATCGCTGTGATCGCCGAAGATCGAAAGAGCGTGAGTGGCAAGGCTCCGGGCTGCCACATGGAGGACCGCCGGCAGTAGCTCGCCGGCGATCTTGTACATGTTCGGAATCTTGAGCAGCAGTACTTGGGAGGCTGTGAAACTGGTGGCCAGTGCGCCGCCCTGTAGCGCTCCATGCAAAGAACCGGCGGCACCGGCCTCACTCTGCATCTCGACCACTTCCGGGATCGTCCCATAGATGTTCTTGCGGCCCTTGGCCGACCATTCGTCGGACAACTCACCCATCGGCGATGCCGGGGTGATGGGGTAGATGGCAATGACTTCGTTGGTCCTAAACGCAACGGAAGCGGCCGCCTCATTGCCGTCAACTGTGACGACGCGTCCCACTTCGGGTCCTTCCTGTCGTGATCAACTCACATCTTGGTACCCAACCTAGGGAACTGAGCAGGGACCGTCGGCAGTTACGGAGGGGTAATGGGCCATATGAGAGCCATTGGCGGTTGGCCGTTTGCCGTTGGCCTTCGGCTACG
>CBDTUP010000339.1:0-2907 GCA_965363685.1 uncultured bacterium
CAGGGTGACGGGTTTCCCGGTTCGGCGCAGCCCCTCGGCGATGACCTGGTCACCGGGCTGATAACCGGAACCACCGCCATTGATGAGGCCGGACTGGCAGCTCAGCGCGATCGGATAGCACACGCCAAGAAGCTCCTGGCGGATGTCGATTCGACGGAGGCGCACAGGCTGTTGGCCGGAATCGACACGCTGGCTCACAAATCCATCTGGATCGTCGGTGGTGACGGCTGGGCCTACGACATCGGATTCGGAGGCCTGGACCATGTCTTTGCCTCCGGCCGAAACGTAAACATCCTGGTCCTCGATACCGAGGTGTACTCGAATACCGGTGGACAGGCATCGAAAGCCACACCACGTGGTGCGGTCGCCAAGTTCGCGGCCGGTGGCAAGCCGACGGGCAAGAAGGACCTGGGGATGATTGCCCAGGCCTACGGAAACGTGTACGTGGCGCAGATAGCCATTGGTGCCAACAACACGCAGACGATCAAGGCATTTGCCGAGGCAGAGGCCTATCCGGGTACTTCTTTGATCATTGCCTACAGCCAGTGCATTGCGCACGGCATCGACATGGAGACCGGAATGTCCCATCAAAAGGAAGCGGTCGAGAGTGGCTACTGGCCCCTCTTCCGGTTCGATCCGATGGCCGAAGCTGAAGGAAAACGCTCGTTCCATTTGGACAGCCGGGCGCCGAAGATCAGCTTCAAGGACTTCGCCATGCAGGAAGCTCGATACGCGATGCTGGCGAGAACTAAACCGGAAGAAGCCGAGCGCCTCTTCGAGATGGCACAGGATGACATCAACAACAGGTGGCACCTCTACGAGCAAATCGCAGAGGTTGATCGCATCGTCGGCGACGAACTAGAGGAGGAGGTCGAAGCATGAGCGTCGATCTGACCACGAAGTACCTGGGTCTCGAACTGGCGCATCCGATCGTCCCTTCTGCCTCGCCGATGACCGGCGACTTGGAGACTCTCAAACAGTTGGAGGCAGCCGGGGCCGCGGCGGTGGTCCTCTGGTCACTGTTCGAAGAGCAGATCGTGCACGACGAGGAGCAGGCACTCGCCCTGGCCGAGTTCCATGCGGACAGCTTCGGTGAAGCCGTACGCGGCTACTTCCCGACTCTTGACGATTACAACACTGGACCGGGTGAGTACCTGAGACTCATCCGGGAAGCCAAGGAGAACCTGAGTATCCCGGTCATCGCCAGCCTCAACGGCACCTCGCCCGGTGGTTGGCTTCGCTACGGCAAGCTGATGGAAGAAGCGGGAGCCGATGCCCTCGAACTCAACATCTATCTGATCCCGACCGATCCGGAGATCACCGGGGCAGAGGTGGAACAGCAGTACCTCGATCTCGTGTCTGCCTTGAAGGAGTCGATCTCGATACCGCTGGCGGTGAAAGTTGGGCCGTTCTTCAGTTCTATCCCCAATATGGCGACCCGGCTCGTGGAGGCAGGTGCCGACGGACTGGTGTTATTCAACCGGTTCTATCAGCCGGATATCAACATCGATGAACTGGTGGTCAAGCCGAACCTGAAGCTCTCGGATTCAGATGAATTGAGACTGCCGCTGCGCTGGACTGCGATTCTCAAGGGACAGGTGCTCGGCTCGCTCGCCGTGACGTCGGGTGTCCACGCGGCCAAGGATGTGATCAAGCTGCTGCTGGCCGGAGCAGACGTCACGATGATGGCTTCGGCTCTGTTGTTGCATGGACCCGACCGGCTGACGGAAGCTCTGGATGGACTCAGGTCTTGGTTGGAAGAGAACGAGTACGAGTCGGTCAGACAGATGAAAGGCTCCATGAGCCAGTCCGCTTCTCCCGACCCGGAAGCGTTTGAACGCGGCAACTACATGAAGACCCTGGTGACATTCGCCAGACCGGGGGTGTGAGCCCGACCCCTGGGTCGACTAGGTACTGGGTACTGGGTACTGGGTGCTAAGTACCAGGAACTCGCCTGGCGACCAGTGGGTCGCTTCTGGCTAAAGGCCAATGGGCCAACGCCTGTCGGCCTGACGGCCTGCAGGTTCGAGTTCGTTCCGAACTCAGGGCTAATGGCCAACGGCCAAGGGCTAGCGCTCCAGCATGTTCCGTTCGATCCACCACTTCGTGATGGGGCTCGGCTCCGGTGGCTGCCATCCCTTGTAGGCGTCTTTGCGAGGAATAGGCCACTCGAGATCGATGTCGATGCGAGTTCCGAACTCGGTTGCCCCGGCCAAGACATGCAGAGCCTCACCGAGCACCCGACGTTGCATGGCAACGTCGTTGGGAACTCCGAAGGGATGACCGAACGGAAACTCCACGCCCACGACGCGTGGCGTGAATAGCTTCGAAGCGAGTTCCGGCATCATGGTCACAACAACGGTCGGAACGCCCGCAGCTTCGATCCAGCGTGCCAGCACGGGCACGTTCTTACAGCAGTCCGGTCATACCGGCGCCAGTATCAATCCGTCGACGTCGTCCTCGTGGAGGAGTTCAATGATTCCGGGAGCGGCAACCTCGCGCCATCCCTCGAGGCTTGCACCCTGAAACCCCATCACCGAGACGTGTCGTGGAGCCACGCCCCCGATCATGCCTTCAGCTTCGGCTTCCGCCAGTCGATCCACGGGCAAGGCAATGTTTGGGTCGGCCAGGATGTCATCGTGACTGATGTGCAAATGGGCGAGGCTGATGTCGCTCGCAGATGTGGGAATGGCCCGGAATGTGGGATCGCCCCAGGTGGGATTCTCTCGCTCACGTTCGAGATCGAATGACTCCTGGTCACCGGCAAGATACATGCCGGAAGAAGTCAGGAGCGCGATGCGCCTCTCACTGAGTCTTTTCGCAGATTGAGCCCATACAGGATCGGTTCCGTCGGGTTGGGGGTTCTCATAAATGGGACGGAAACTGCGGGGTAGAAACCGGTAGCTA
>CBDTUP010000340.1:0-2879 GCA_965363685.1 uncultured bacterium
TCGCTTGCAGCGAGGCTCTTCTCTGATCATGGCTGCTCGAGGTCGGACGGTGTGGCTTCCGGAATCGCCCGTCGATCTCTCACGCGGCTGCTATTTGATTTGCCGCCCGGACGGCTTCAAGAGATGTCGGATGGCAATGGCTTCCGAGGCGACCGAACGCCGAACCGCTGCTCGCGCAGCTCGAAATCCTCCACCGCCGTCTGGATGGCAAACATCGAGTCATGCCGCGCTGGTGCGAACAACTTGGAGTCCTCAACCTCTGCCTCGTCGCGAAGTTCAATGATGACGTAGCCGCACTTCGCACAAACCTGACGGCCGATGCCGGCACCCGCATCTGACGTCTCACCGAATGAGTGCAAACCCTTTCGACAATTCGATCTGTGTCGCAACTGTGCCTCCCTGTGTCACCCTGAGGTCGCTCACCGTCGACCTCTGTTTAGAACGTGCCGCCCGCCCGGCGACAACCGTCCTACAACGCCAACCATACTCACTCTCCGCGGTTTGTCGAGCACCATTCGCGGTCGCGCGCAGGGTCTAGTTCCCCGCACGGTGTGTGAGGCAGGGCGACCGTTCAGTCCTCGAAGACAGAATCGGCGAGGATCATCGAGATGTCGCGTACCCGCACCTCGGAGCCGAGTTCCTTGACTCCGTCGTCGATCATCACGTAACAATATGGGCAACCGACGGCCACCTCTGCCGCCCCTGTGGCGAGAGCCTGCTCGGCACGCTCAACGTTCACCTTCTTCCCGGTTTGCTCCTCCATCCAGAAGCGAGCGCCGCCGGCGCCGCAGCACATGGCGTTGGTGCCGTTGAGCTCCATCTCAACGAGCGACGCTCCGGAGGCCGCAACAACCTCGCGCGGCGCCACGTAGACGTCGTTATGACGACCGAGATAGCACGGGTCGTGGAACGTTATCTCGGGCTTCACGCCTGTGGCGGCGGTTGTGTCGAGCGAACCGCTGCCCACCAACTCCATGAGCAGTTGGCTGTGATGAACGACCTCATAGTCGCCACCAAGTTGGGGATAGTCGTTGGCCAGCGAGTTGAAACAGTGCGGACACTGAGTGATGACCTTCTCAACGCCGAGATCGTTGAGGGTTTCGATATTCGACAAAGCGAGCTGCTGATACAGATACTCATTGCCCGAACGTCGCGCCGGATCACCGGTGCAAGACTCCTTCGGTCCGAGAATCGCGAAGTCGATCCCGGCCTCATGGAGCAGGCGCGCAGTCGCCTTGGTTACCTCAACGTTGCGATCGTCAAACGAACCCGCACAACCGACCCAGTAGAGGTAATCGGCGGAGTCCACCCCGTCCTCACCGAGCACCTTCACGTCGAAGTCGAGGTCCTTCGCCCAATCCATCCTGTTCTGCTGGCTGAGTCCCCAGGGATTCCCCTGATTCTCGAGCGCCACGAACGCCTTCCCGAGTTCGGACGGGAAATCGGCCTCCATCAAGGCCTTATACCGCCGCATGTCGAGAATCTTGTCCAGAATCTCGATATTGACCGGGCAGATCTCGTCACAGGCGCGACAGGTAGTACACGACCAGATCTCTTCAGAGGTGACCCGGTCGAATAGGTTGTCCGCAGCGATGACAATCTCGGCATCCAAGGAAACCGGAGTCGAAATGCGACTCGGTGCGGTGGATGCTGCCACCTCGCCTACCTTCATCACCATCTCGCGGGGATCCAGCGGCTTCCCCGTCGTATTGGCCGGACACACGCTGGTACAACGACCGCACACAGTGCAGGCGTCGGTATCAAAGATCTGCTTCCAGGTCAGATCAGACACCACCGAGGCACCGATTGACTCGATGTCGGTGGCCTCCATCAGGTTCGGAAGCTCCTTCATCGCCCCCTTGGGGCGCTCACGTGGCGCCAGGAACATGTTGGCCGGCGAGGTGAGCATGTGTCTGAGCTTGGTCGTCGGAAGAATCACGAGGAACCATACGAACGTCAGCACGTGGAAGACCCAGAAGAACTGGTGCCACCCCGTGGCCGCCGCTTCCGGGAACAGCGAACTCAACGGGTAACCGACGAACGACCAGGTCTCGAACTCCGGACGACCATCTACCGCAATGCGGGCCGCTTCGGTGAAGACGCCGGTGAGGCCGATGAGCCCCAGCGCCGTCAGAATCCAGGCGTCCTCCGCCTTCGTCTTTGAGCGCAGCCTCCACGGTGCCTGGCCGTACCGTCTGACCACGGCCCACACAACGCCGACGATAAGAGCGATGGCGGCGGCGTCGAGAATCGCCGAATACACCTTGTAGAAGTTGCCTTCTAGGAACTTCAGACTCTGGGGCAGAAGATGATCGATCTCCAGGGTGACCGTGCCCAGGAAGAGGATGACGAATCCGTAGTAGATCAGTGCATGCATGAGGCCGGCGGCACGATCACGCATGAGTGTTCTCATTTCGAGACCGGCCAACATGTTCTTGACCCGCTCCCGCCACCTGCCGGTGCGCGATTCCTCACCACCCCGCTCCCAGCTCCGCGCCCGTTCTGAGAACAGATAGAGGGTCAGCGAAAGGAACGCACCCACGCCGACGTAGAAGGCCGCCTGCATAGCACCGGGAATGTTGCCGAAGACCTCCCTGCCAATCTCCGGTACGTGATGACCGGGCAGAGTCCCCATGAACCAGAACAGCAACGTGACGGGGAAGGTGACAAATGCAAGAACCAGAAGGACGAGGCTCGCGGTCGGGCGTCGGCGTGGCTCCATCATTCGTCCTTTCGTCGGGGCGACGTAGGAGAGTCAACGAACCAGATAGAGCCCGCGGCGACCTCAGATCAGGGTAGAAGGTCACGAAGATCGTCGCGAGTCGCGGGTTACTCGCGACTCGCGACTCGCGACTCGCGACTCGCGACTAGCTACTCAG
>CBDTUP010000341.1:0-2878 GCA_965363685.1 uncultured bacterium
GAAGGCGCCGTCGGGAAGATTGAAGATGCGGTAGACCCCATCACGGTCGGCGATGGCGGTGAAACCCTGCGCGCTGGTCTCGGCCACGACCAGCACGCCAGTCGCGTCGCTTGGGATCTCGACGCTCCCGAAGATCTCGTTGGTCCCCGCACCCGCAGGAAGAGCGACCAGCCCGATATCGGTTGCAGCCGTCTTCACGACGAGCAGTCCGTCTTCATCGACCGGGCTCGACACATCGATCGGCAGTGCTTGCCGAACGCCGCCTGGAAAAGTCTGGAAACCGGCCGCGTCCGCGCGGAGGGTGACATCCCCACCCATCGGGTTGCCGTCGACGTCGCGCTGTCGGGCGACTTGGATTTCGTAGTCCCCGCTTCCGTCGGTCACCGCAACCGTGCTCGCGGGCGCGCGGTTTGCATCCAATGCCACGACGGTCGCGCCTTGGATACCGCTTTCATCGGCCAGGTCGAAGACGTTCCCGCGCAGCACGACGGGCGCAAAGCAGGCCGGCCCTCCATCGACCACTTCTTCACAAACGAGGCCCTCTTCACAGCCGGTTTGAGCAATCGGGTCACAAGCGTTGCTGCTCTCGCTGCAGCCCACTAAGAAAAGCGGCAGAAGCGCCGCCACGCTAATCATTCGATTCATCGGTCCCCCTGAATGGTTGCGTTCCCCCCGCAACCTCATTCAGTTGGATCCTATCGACTGATCGACGTGAGTTGAAAACCTACCCCGTCGCACACGATTGCGCGCGGACGGGGTGAGGTTGCACTTTCCTTATTTCGCCGGGGCGTCCGGGGGGATCGGACCGATGTGGTACGGCCGCATCATCTCGTTGTCCTCGTGCTCGACGATGTGGCAGTGCCAGACGTAGAAGCCTGCCAGGTCGTAGTTGGCCTTGATGCGGGTGATCTCGCCCGGATAGGAGATGACCGTGTCCTTGAAGCCCGTCTCCCAAGCTTCAGGAGCCTGAGTTCCGTCGGCGCCTCTGCCTAGGACCTCGAATTTCACGAGATGGACGTGGATGGGATGGGCATCCTCGGTGAAGTTGTGGATCTCCCATTCTTCGGTGGCGCCCACGGCCGGGTTCTCGCTGATCAAATCACTCCAGAGCAACGGATTGCCGGTGCCGTCCGGGTTGAGCGTGCCCAGCAAGGCCGACGTGGGACCGAAGACCTCGCCGTTGGGGCAATCGAGGACGATGTTCCCGGAACTGTCTTCCGTAACCCTGACGCTGTGCGATTCCTCTTCGTTGAGAGACACTTGACGCGTCTGATCGGTCGCGGGAAGGACCGGTCGAGGCGGCAGAACCAACTGGTCGGGCGAAGTGGTGGTGTCCCCGTTGCTCGCTGCCTTCACCACGAACTTCATGACCTGGCCGGTCGATTCCCAGTCGGACAGATCTTCTAGCGAGATGCCGCCAAAGGGCGCATCCGGGCCATCGTTGACGAGATAGATCTCAGCGCCAACCGGGAAGCCGGCGAAGTCGACGATGACATCCGCCCGCTCGGCGGGGGCCATGAGCAGGTGGTCGAGCTCCACTGGAGCAGGCAGGAATCCCTGGTCGGCCCCGATCTGCCAGAAGCTGTATTCCGGCGTGTTGAAGCCGTCGTTGTTCATCCTTGGAACGGTGGTCATCTTCAAATCCAGAAAGCGCGAGTTGCAGCCGTTCAAGAAACGGAAGCGATAGCGGCGCTGCTCGACCTCGAGATACGGCCAGGTGAAGCCGTTGACCACCATCATGTTGCCGAAGAACTCGGGATTCCAGATCGGCGAGACGTCGCTGGCAAGTCCGTCGCATGCGATGTCGGGAATGAAGGGGATCTGCAGTTGGGCCGGATCCAATCCCTCGAAGAACGCACGGTTATCCGGATAGAACAGCGACCCATCGTCATTGAACGAGCGATCCTGAATGGCGATCGGGATTTCGGTGTATTCGCCGAGCGGGCTATCGCCGACGCCTGGCGCCACGTAGCCGAGGTCCATGTCGTAGGCTCCACCTCGAATCAGCCAGTACCCGGCCGGACCCGCATACACGTTCACCCGCGTCATGCCCAACGTGTGATCGTGGTACCAGAGCGTCGTAGCGGGCTGGTCGTTGGGATACTTGAAGGCAGCCGTTCCGGGCTTCCAGTTGTGGTCGTACTTGTCGCTGAAGTAATCGTAGAAGGTCCCGGTCGTCGCGTAGCCAGCTGGCGTGTTGTTGGCATCCGGCAGGTACCAGGCCTCGGCGTAGCCGTCGCTGTCTTCGGCGGTGTGTGCGCCATGGACGTGGGTCACGATGGGAACAGGTCCCATGTAGCTAGTTGGGTCAAAACCCCTCTTGTCTCTCCCTGCAAGTCCGCCGGGCGGATTTGCCCAGTGCAAGGTTTGGTCGACAGGCAACAGGTGAGGCAGGAAGCCGCCGGTAGCCCCGTCGACCAGCTCGTTCCTCCAGAGGACTTGCGTCGTCTTGTTCGCCGTGGCCTCGACGGTGAAGGCCGGATAGTTGAAGGTGCCACCGGTCAGTTCACCCGTGACTGGGTCGACGGCGGTGCCCGGCAAGTCGGTGCTGCCGTAGCTCCACACCGTCGTGACGGGGTGCGGGGGCGAGAGAATCCGTTGCTGGAACTGTCGGACGGCAATGTTGTACTTGTCTTTGTTCTTGTTGCTCCCTGTGCTGAGAGGCATTGCCGGCGGCTTGACGAGTGGCAGCACGTACTTGTCGACAGCGGCGGGAGATAGCGAGCCGCCAGCGATTTGCGCGAGTGCCTTCCGCAGCATGAGCCCCTTAGGGAGCAGCGCGCCCGCACTAGTGATGATCCCAGCCTCAATGAGTTGACGCCTCGTGAGTTTCCACCTCTTGGAGTCCATCATTCCTCTCCTTTCTTGCTGAGCGGAC
>CBDTUP010000342.1:0-2864 GCA_965363685.1 uncultured bacterium
CCTCGCGCAGCCGGTCTTTGCCGGATGTGCTGTCGAAGGCGGCGCGCCCGACTGGGATGACTTCAGCTCCGGAATCCCGGGCGTCACGAATAAGGGTTGGCTCGTTGGATCCCAGGAATAGCTCTTCGCAGAAGTAGAGAGTCTCAAGCTCTACCTCACGGTCAACCCCTCTACGAAGCTCCCGGTAACCCTCGATCAGGAACCGTCCCGATTGGTCACGTTCGCGCCTCTTTCGGAGTCGCACCAGCGACTTGATGCGCGGGTTTTGCAGAGAGACGATTGATTCGGTCACGCCGCGACGTTAGTCGCTGGCGTCATCGGGATCGGTAGTCTCTTCGTAGGCTGCTTCGAGGCGTTTCCTCGCTCGGTGGCATGCCACGCGAACCGTCCCGACGGTGGCCTGGAGGCGGCCACCGATCTCCTCGTAGGAGAGACCTTCAACCTCCCGCAACCACAGCAGTTCACGATCCTTCGGTGTGAGCATATCGAGCGCCGCTCTGATATCGGCGTGCTCCTCGCTTTCGACTACGGCCTCACCCGGCGTGGAACCGGGAGCGATCACAGGTTCGAATCGACCGGGGCGGCGCCGTTTCCTGATCCACGTACGCAGCTTCGCTCTGGCGATGGCCCAGAACCAGGCTTCGAATGCTCCGATATGGCGCAACCGCTTGATGTTCTTGACGAGCCCTTCACAGGTGTCGGCGGCGAGGTCGTCGGCATCTCCGTGCGGAACTCCTGCACCGACGAAGAACGCCACCAGTCGTGGGAACCCGGCTCGGAGCACACCGGTAAGTGCCTCGCGGTCACCCGAGCGACACCGTTCTACTGTGTCGGGGTCGGGAGGCCACGCTGACGATCGGTCGGAACTCGAATGCAGTTGCTCCACGGGGAGCATGGTGACAGATTTGAGCCGCCGATTCGAACGTTTCGGCAACGGGCAGGGACCGTACTCTTCCTCATGAACCGGGCGCTGCGACCCGCCCCGTCCATGTCAGGGCTGTTGTCCAGGCGCCTGACCTGAGTTCCCTCGATCCCCGCCGTTGCCACGGCTACCGGGCTCATCAGGAGACCCCTTGCCGTTGTTTTGTCCACGTCCATTGCCGTTGCCGTTTGCACGGGCGGCATCCTTGAGGTCTTCAATGAGTTCTCTGGCAAGTTCCCGATTGCCGTTTTGCATGGCGTCGGCGATGCCGTATGCGAGCCCAACAATCACCTTGGCGTCGATGGTGGCTTCGGCAGCGGTCTCGTTGCTCGGAGGTACGAGTGCCCGATCACGCGCCTCCTCGACTGCCACCACTGCCGGCCCGAGAGTCGACTCGTCGCTTCTGAGGCTCTGGAGTTGCTCGATCACCGCGTCGAGCGCATCGGCAGAGTTGCCGGCCTCGGCGAGTTGTGCCGCTTCCTCCAGGCGCTCGTCTGTGTGGTCGTCGCTGAATCCGACTAGTTCACCGAGTCGCTCGTAGGCGCGATCGAGGCCGAACAGGAGGTCACCGGGAACCGCTGAATCGGCGGCCATAGCCACTCCGAGGTTGCCGGTAATGAAGGTTGCACCTGCTGCGACGACCGTGACCAGGCGTCTGCGCAGGGAAAGACCCACCGAGGGGGCCGCAAGGGCACGAGCGGCCACAACCTCGGCGCGCACCGGATCGACACTGTCGATCAGCGCTTCTCCATATGAACGGAGATTGTTGTACGGGTCCATTTTTGCTTCCAAGCCTCCCGTAGCTAAGTCGCAGAAAGTGGTCGTGCGTTACACCTCGAGAAAGATCCTTCGAACGGTGGCTCGCGACAGGAGTTCCTCGTCGACTTGGACGCCGATGCCCGGCGCCTTCGACGGAATAATGTCACCCTCCGTGAGCTTCCACTCCGGCTCGACGAGATCGTTGCTCCAATATCGAGAGGAAGCCGAGATATCTCCCGGGAGAGTGAATCCGGGCAGGGTTGCCAGTGCGACCAGATGGGCGCGGCCGATGCCGGTCTCGAGGTAGCCGCCACACCAGATGTCGGCTCCAGCATCGAAGGCGAGTCTGTGAACGGCGAGAGTCTCTACCAAGCCTCCAAGTCGTGCCGGTTTGGCGTTGATGACGAAGTGCGAGTGCCGGGTCAGTGCCGAGTGGACTGCAGCCCTGTCCGGGAGAGACTCATCGAGGCATACCGGCGTGTGAATCGTTTGGGCAAGGACCGCGCTTTGCTCGATATCGGGCGCCGGGAAGGGCTGCTCGACGTACTGGAGTCTGAGGTCGTCCAGAGCTCGGAGGGCGGCCGATTCGTTCGGGTCGTAGGAACCGTTGGCATCGGCCGAGATTGCCAGATCCGGCCACTGTGAACGGACCGCAGAGAGTGGTTCAAGATCTCGATCAGGGCCGATCTTGAACTTGATCCGCCGGTACCCCTCTCCGACCCGGCGTGCGACGGTTTCCAACAATGCTTCGATCGATGAGGACATTCCCACGACGACCCCCACCGGAACGGGACGGTACGACCCCCGGAGATGATGCCAGAGCGGCAAACCAGTCACCTTGGCGTGTAGGTCCCAGACGGCCATCTCGAGGGCTGCCGTCGCGGTCCGCGATGCTGTCGAATCGAGGTTCAAGACCATCGGGTGATCGATCTCCAGACGTATCACCTGAGTCGCCAGACGCCCCTCGAGTGCCGACCAGGCCGTCTCCACCGGATCCGGATGGGAGGTTGGAGCGACGTCTGCCGAGCACTCACCCCAGCCCTCATGTCCTTCACCGAATACCCGAACGATTATCGGAGCCCGGGTCAGAATCGATCCGTACGACGTGTTGAACGGCTCGATCAGGTCGAGGTTCAACAGCCGGAGTTCGATTGCGTCAATCCGCACAGTTGGAGATTACGCC
>CBDTUP010000343.1:0-2827 GCA_965363685.1 uncultured bacterium
TGCTCTGGAAGCCCTCCCATGGGTACGGGTAGCGTCGGCAGAACGAATGTTCCCCGATCAGGTTGAGGTGCGTGTCGAGGAGCGGATTCCGGCCGGATGGATCTGGGCTGCCGGCAGCTATCTCTTGGTCGACAACCAAGGAGTCGTACTGGAGGAAGCAGTTGCTGCAGACCCTGCGGGTCCGGTTCTGCAATTCCCGATCGAGCGTCTCCAACCGGGTGAGGCCTACTCGGATCAGATGGTGCTGGGCGCCATCGAGTTCGTGGCCGCAGGTGGGGGAGAAGTACCCGGCTTGGAACTCTGGCAGGAAGGTGATGAGATGTGGGCAAGCACCCAGGGACACCGCATCCGTTTGGGGCGGCCGGTCGACATGGCCGCCAAGGCTGCGGCGTTGAATGCGGTTCTTTCCGACGACGTTCCTGCGGCCAGTCTCATCAATCTGATTGCTCCATCTCGCCCGGCCGTCACCGAGGTTGGCCAACCTTCAAGTTGACGTAGAGGCTTAGCGATTAGCGCTGGATTAGCAGCCAACTTCAAGGTAAAGTTCAACCTGAACCCGCCCTCTGGAGTCAGACACAATGGCCAGCAAGAACTTGTCCGCGCCTCAGCACTACCTAGCCGTCATCAAAGTCGTGGGGGTAGGTGGTGGAGGCGTCAACGCAGTCAACCGCATGATCGCTTCGGGTGTAAGGGGCGTTGAGTTCATTGCCATGAATACCGACGCACAGGCTCTGCTCATGTCCGACGCGGACATCAAGCTGGATCTGGGTCGAGACATAACGCGAGGTTTGGGTGCGGGCGCCAACCCCGAAGTCGGACGGGCTGCGTCTGAGGAACACCGGGAAGAGCTCGAGGAAGTACTGAAGGGCGCCGACATGGTGTTCGTCACTGCCGGCGAAGGCGGCGGAACCGGCACTGGTGGTGCTCCCGTTGTGGCCGAAGTAGCACGCAACCTCGGCGCGCTAACCGTCGGCGTCGTAACTCGACCCTTCGGGTTCGAGGGCCGGCGCCGTTCGCTACAGGCCGAGCAAGGCATACACGACCTGCGCGAAGCGGTCGATACATTGATCGTCATCCCCAACAACAGGCTGCTGGAGCTCGCAGACGAGAAGACGCCGATCATTGAGGCGTTCCAGTTGGCCGACGAAGTGCTCACCAACGGTGTGGCAGGGATCACCGATCTGATCACGACACCCGGTCTCATAAACGTTGACTTCGCCGACGTGAAGACGGTCATGCAGGACGCGGGGACCGCGGTGATGGGTATCGGTCGAGGATCCGGAGAGGATCGTGCCAGCCAGGCCGCCAATAGGGCCATAGCAAGTCCCCTCCTAGAGACATCGATGGAGGGAGCCAGGGGCGTTCTCCTTTCAGTTGCCGGTCCGAGCAGCATGTCGCTGTACGAGGTCAACGAGGCGGCCTCGGCTGTAGCCGAACACTGCGACGCCGATGCCGACATCATCTTCGGTGCCGTAGTCGACGATGCGCTCGGTGAGGAGATCCGGGTGACGGTGATCGCGGCCGGGTTCGACCAGCGTCGAGCGCGGGGGTTCACGTCCGGAACGTTGAGCGGGCAGTCGAGCCAGAAGAACGGCGACCTGGATATCCCAAGCTTCGTACAGGGATGATTCGTCCGCCCGGGTTTCCGGGTGTTGCATTCTCCACTGCCTCGGATGGAGACCTTCGAGGTAATGCTTCTGATCGTGCTTCTGTGTCCGTTCGCTTGGGGGTCGATGAGGATTGGGCAACCGTCACACAGGTACATGGGTCGACGGTGGTCCTTGCTTTGGAGGCGGGAGACCAAGGACAGGCCGACGCCATATTCACGACCGAGCCTGGTCTTCCAGTGGCCGTCTTGACGGCCGACTGCCTGGGTGTCGCTTTGATTGCCGAAGGCGCAGTCGGTGTTGCCCACGCAGGCTGGAGAGGTATCGCGGCAGGAGTTGTTCCTGCCTTGATCGAGTCGATGCGTGAAGCCGGCAGACCGCCGGTCGGGGCCGCTATTGGTCCCGGGATCGGTCCGTGCTGCTACGAGGTCGGACCGGAAGTTGTTGCAGAGATCCCCCAAAGTGCGGCGACCACCACCTGGGATACCGAGAGTGTCGATCTCGTGCGAGCCGTTCGGTCTCAGCTCGAGGGGCTGGAAGTGTGGGAGTCCGGCGAATGTACCCTTTGCGGCGAGGGATTGCATTCCCACCGCCGGAACAGGACACCAGAGAGAATGGCAACTATCGCATGGATCACATGAACCTCGAAGCCATTCTCAACAGGGTTGGGGCCGCGGCAGATAGGTCCGGTCGCGATCCGGCCGAGATCGTCGTGGTCGCAGTCGGCAAGACATTCCCACCGGAAAAGCTCATGGAGGCATATGAGGCCGGGCACAGGGACTTCGGCGAGAATCGTGCGCAGGAACTGACCGTCAAAGTTCCGGCCCTACCACCCGACATCCGCTGGCATTTCATCGGGCCCCTGCAGCGGAACAAGGTGCGAGTCGTCCGGCCGGCGGCGACGCTGCTCCATTCCATGGATCGCCTGGCTCTGGGTGAGGCATGGCTGAAGGGTCCCGGTGCTCCGCCACCCGTCCTCGTCGAGATCAACATCGGCGAAGAGCCTCAGAAAGCCGGAGTTGAGCCGGATCGGGCACCTGCCCTGATCGGAGCCCTGACCGACTTGGGTCTCGACGTCCGCGGGTTGATGACGATTCCCCCTCAGGTCGAACACCCGGATGATGCACGTCGTTATTTCGAGGCAATGCGGTTGTTGAGGGATCGTTTGGGCCGGGACCATCCGGGAATACGAGAGCTCTCAATGGGTATGACAGACGACT
>CBDTUP010000344.1:0-2746 GCA_965363685.1 uncultured bacterium
TTCAACTATTCAGGCATTCCCTTTCAACCGTCTGTCGGGCACACAGCGAACGACCTCTGCCGCGCGACCGCCAATCCGATACCACCGGCCTAGCGGCCTGGTTCAGATAGCCTGTACGCCATGATTTCCGTTGAACTCGCACGGGTACTGCGGGATAGCGGCCTGGAGTGGCGCCCTGCTCGCTACGACGTGTTCTTCATTCCGGATCGCGGTCTCGAAGATCGCGTCTTCGTGCTGGCCGACATGACGATCGACGTGCAGCCGCTCGCCGGTGGAGCCACCATCACATTCAACGGCGCAGTCGAATGGTCGCTTGACTCGATCCTGCACGGCGAAGTCGTTTGGCTGCCGACTGAAGCCCAACTGCGCTCGCTGCTCGGAGAACGCCTGGTGGCGCTCACCCGCGACAAGGGTGAGTATGTCTGCGCCGTCAACGTAGATGGTGCGATTGCCGAATACCGGGATGCGGGTGCCTCGAATGCCTACGGTCAAGCGGTTCTGACGTTGCTGGAGTTTGATTCGCTCGAACCTTTGACTCCGGCCCGCGACGCCGTTGGGCCTTTCGGGCGCGAGTCGCTGCCCGATTACCCGGGGTTCTGAAGCCGAGCCGCCGAATGCTGTCATCCTGACGTAGCGCGGCCGCGGGTCGGGCACGAGCAGAACGTGAGACTCCCCTCGTGCCGACGCTAGCTCCCAGCCGGGTCGGCAGGAAACGTTGCCGCGGTTCACGATCGCCGGATTTGGCTCTGGACACCCTGCGGGTTTTGTCTCACGATGGAGTAGACCTCACCGCCGATGCGAGGGATTTCGCCATGGCCCATGCGACACTCACTCCGGAGCTCGATGTTGAGCTCGAGTACCGGCTCCTGCAGGAGCGCCTCGACCGCAATGTGACCGGTGCACCGGATTCACCCGCCATGCGGAGGATCCTCAGGATGCTGTTCACCCCTGAAGACGCGCATGTCGCTCGCCGGCTTCCGCAACTCATCTCCATCCCCCAGCTGGCAAAGAAGCTCGACGTCGATATCGACGATCTCAACGAGCACATCACATCTATGGCCCGCCGCGGCCTCGTTCTCGACATCGAACGGAAGGGAACGCGGTTTGTGATGGCGGCACCGGTGGTGATCGGCTTCTTCGAGTTCGTCTTCATGCGTGAACGTCCGGACGCTCCAATGGAGGATTACGCCGCCGCGTTTGAAGATGTGTTCGACGACGAGGCATTCGTCCGTAGCGTCTTTACCGGCAAGACGCAGTTGGGGCGTTCGTTCGTCCGAGAAGAAGCGTTACCCGCAGAAGTGGAGATACTCGACTGGGAGCGGGCAACCGAGGCCGTTCGTACCGCCGATGCGATCACCGTCTCTCTCTGCCCGTGCAGGGCCGATGCGCGCCTACGCGAGGAGGGATGCGACGCACCACTCCGAGCATGTTTGTCCTTCGGTGGTGCTGCCGAGATGCTGGCTCGGTCTGGGATCGGCGAGGCGATCACGAACGACGAGGCGATGGACATCCTCGAAGAGGCCAAGGCGGCCGGTCTCGCCCAGACCGGGGACAACGTCCGTGAGGGCATCACCTACATGTGCAACTGTTGTGGATGTTGCTGCGGAATGATGCGCGGCATCAAGAAATACAGCATCTACGACGGGATTGTCCCCTCGAATTGGATGGCTACCGTCGACCACAGTTTGTGCCGCGGCTGCACCACATGTGCCAAGGCGTGTCCGGCCGACGCCATCGAGATCGAACCCACCAACGGTCAAGGCCTCCGCAAGAACTGGGCGGTGATTGACAGTGATCGCTGTCTCGGCTGTGGCGTTTGCGGTGACGTCTGCCGTTGGGACGCCCACGGAATGGAACCACGGGCGGAGCAGGCTTACATCCCGGCCGACACAATGGAACGTGTGGCGCTGATGGCAATCGAGCGGGGAAAACTCGGCGATCTCCTATACGACAACGTCGGTAGTCGGCTCGGCCAGGTCGCGGCGAGATCTCTCAGCGTGATCGAAAGGATGCCGCCCTGGAAGGCCGCAATGGCGGCGACGCGGCTCCGCTCGGTGTTCCTGACCACGTTGACCGACCAACTCAGAGCACGCTCAGGACCCGCCGTCTAGCGACCCGCCCACCGGCACTTTCCGATCTGAGTAGGAGGAGTGGCGTTCTATCCGGCACCGACTCGAAGGAACCGCAGATTCCTGACGCGATCTCCACTAACGCGACAACCCACCACCGCATCAGATGAGTCACGATCGAACCGGATCAGGAAGGAAAACGGGAAACCGACGATCGGATCCCAGGAGTCAACGAAACCATCCCTGAAGACCGGTGTCATGACGGTGTCGGGAAAGCGAGGTCGGTGAACGACCAGGTGATCTTCGGCGGCCTCGACGACCCACCTGACTGCCAACTCGGGACACTCGTAGGTCCCTCCCATCTGGCCGAGTGCGCCCGATTCGATCCGAGGCGGATCCACGTACTCATAGCGATAGAGCCCTGATGGCGTGTCGGTCTGGACGAACCGCCGACCCTCCTCCTCAGCGAACGAAACCTCAACACTGGGATCGGCGTCGACAGCAAACCGGGCCGGACCGATAGGAGTCAGCGGCAGATGCTCGTAGGTGAGCCGATCGTCGTCGACCGCCACCGTTCGGAGAGCTGCCCGCGCGTCGTTGAAGTAGGCCCCAACCAACTCCCCCAGGTCAGCATCGTCCCCCAAAGCAGGCCGCTCAATCGCCACAGCTTCCGTAGC
>CBDTUP010000345.1:0-2738 GCA_965363685.1 uncultured bacterium
TACGCGGAGTATGTCTTCCCAGAAATCCTCTGGCCCGACTTCCGTCGTCAGAACCTGGTCGATTGCATTGTCGAGTATCAATCACGCCGGCGAAGGTTCGGGAGGGCGTAGCGACCTCCAGAGTCGCGACCAGCAACTCGCTACTCGCGACCCGTAGGGTGCCTATCATCCATCGACCAATCCACAGGAACGAACTCTCATGTCCATCACTCTCGACACCATCACGAACCTCTCCAAGCGGCGCGGATTTGTCTTCCCCTCCTCCGAGATCTACGGCGGACTCCGTTCGGCCTACGACTACGGGCCGCTAGGTGTTCAGTTGCTTCGCAACGTCAAGGAGCAATGGTGGCGGGCGATGGTCCAGCTTCGGGGTGATGTTGTCGGTCTGGACTCGGCAGTTCTCCAGGCCCGCCAGGTCTGGCGGGCCTCCGGCCATGAGGCGGTCTTCACAGATCCGATGGTTGAATGCAAGAACTGCCACACAAGGCACCGGGTCGACAAGCTGACCGACGAGGACCTCTGCCCACACTGCGGTCAGCGGGGTCAGTTCACCGAGGCCCGCGACTTCAACCTCATGTTTCGCACGAACATGGGGCCGATCGATAGTCCCGAGAACACCGTGTACCTGCGGCCCGAAACCGCGCAAGGGATTTTCATCAATTACGAGAACGTGCGAAAGACGCAGCGGCTCAAGCTGCCATTCGGTGTCGCCCAGGTTGGGAAGTCCTTCCGGAATGAGATAACCCCAGGTCAGTTCGTCTTCCGGACGCGCGAGTTCGAACAGATGGAGATGGAGTACTTCTGCCGCCCCGAAGAAGCCGGGCAGTGGTTCGAATACTGGATCGAAGCTCGGTCGGACTGGTATCGGGACCTTGGAATGAGTGAGAACAACCTCCGAATCCGCAAACACGACGATGACGAGTTGTCGCACTACTCGGCCGGCACCGTCGACGTCGAATATCGCTTCCCGTGGGGTTGGGACGAACTCGAAGGGATTGCCAATCGCACTGATTTCGATCTCCGTCAGCACACCGAGCACAGCGGACAGGATTTGCGCTACTACGACCAGGAAGCCGATGAGCGGTTCTTCCCCTATGTCATCGAGCCGGCAGCCGGCGCAACGCGCACGACCTTTGCCTTCCTCATCGATGCCTATGACGAGGAAGAGGTTCGAGGCGAGAAGCGTATCGTCTTACGACTCGATCACCGGTTGTCTCCATACCAGCTGGCCGTTCTTCCGCTCTCCAAGAAGCCGGAGTTGGTTGAACCTGCAGAGAACTTGGCGGCGATGTTGCGGCCGTTGTACAACCTGGAGGTGGATGTCACCCAGGCGATCGGACGTCGCTACCGCCGCCAGGATGAGATCGGTACGCCCTACTGCATCACCTACGACTTTGATTCGCTCGAGGACTCCGCCGTGACGGTGCGCGACAGGGACACCATGGCGCAGGATCGGGTGTCCATCGACCGTTTGTCCGAATACCTGGCAGCGAAACTGACGGACTGATTCCGCGCGACCGCTACACCAGAGCTGTCCAATGCCAATGGCTAGTTGCTAATGGCCAATGGCTCTTGTTACCGTCTCTTCTGGAAGCGATTCCAAGCAGGGGGTCTCGTGCCGACGATCCTGGATGTGGCAGAGGCGGCCGGTGTTGGTGTTGGCACAGTATCGCGAGTGCTGAACAACAGTCCGGCCGTAAGCGACGCCACCCGTTCCAAGGTCCGCGCTGTGATCAGCCGGCTGGAGTACCGCCCCAGTTCGCTGGCCAGAGGTCTCTCGCTCGGCACGACCAATGTCATCGGAGCGTTGGTACCGACCGTCACACGTCCGTCGTCAATGGAGCGATTGCGCGGCGTGCTCGATACCCTTCGCGACACGCGCTACGACCTCGCTCTGTTCCAGATCGGGGACGAGGATGAACGTCACTCGAGAATCCTGGATGTCATTCAGCCGGACCGGTGCGCGGCCGGGTTGCTCATTTCCCTGCGTCCTTCCGCCGATGACTCCGAATCTCTTGCCTCGACCCGGGCACCGGTTGTATCTGTCGACGGTCGCGTCGAAGGACTAGCAGGTTGCTTCATCGACAACGTCCAGGGTGGTCGTTTGGCGACGAAACATATGCTCGATCTAGGGCACCGGTACATTGCATTCGTAGGAGATACCAGCGACGACCTCGGCTTCAATCCGGGCGGGGATCGTCTTGCCGGTTATCGATCGGCACTCGCGGAGGCCGGGGTTACCTTCAGACAGGATTACGTCAGGACCGGCCCGCACGAAGGAGACGCCGCCCACATACTGGCCCGAGAGTTGTTCGCCCTCGATCGGCCGCCGACCGCAATCATCGCCACCAGCGATGAGCAGGCGTTTGGTGTCATCGCTGCGGTGCGGTCACGAGGTGGCGAAGTGCCGAGGGACGTCTCGATTATCGGCTTCGACGACCTCCAGATGGCTGAACACCTCGGTCTGACAACTGTACGTCAACCTTTGTATGAGTCGGGAGCAACCGGTGCAAGATTGCTGCTCGAACGCCTCGACGGTGAGGCAGCTGCTTTGGATGCTATCGAGATGCCACTGGAGGTGGTGATTAGGGAGACAACCTCTCGTCGTGACGATTGACGTCGCGTTGAGTGACAAGATTAGGGTTATCGATAGGAATCAATTGATTCCTGGAGGAAGGAGGAAACACACTCCATGAAGAAAGCTAAATGGTTAGTCGTCTTCGTTGTGCTGGCTCTCG
>CBDTUP010000346.1:0-2678 GCA_965363685.1 uncultured bacterium
TGTCGGCGGGGCCGCCCGGGTCGACCTGGTTCACGAGGACGCCGCGGACGCCGTCCGGCTGGCGGAGCGGCGCCAGTAGTCCGGTTACGGCCCCTTGGTCCTCTAGTGAATCTTTTCCGAGAGCGAATCGGTGATTCCTTCTGCCATCGAGCCGACGCTGCTGCCGTCTCCATTCCCAGCAATACTTGCGTAATTGCACCAGCCGTCAACGGCGACCCAGTTGATGGAGCCACCCTTCTTGAGGAAGTGGATCTGCAACCTCATTTCGAAACTGTCCGATACCTCATCCGTCCACGATGTTGCACAACCCATGAGGATCTGGACGACCCGAATGTCCGAGGCTGCACGCGCAGGAGTTGAGCGCTCTCTTGACTGCCACCGATGTCAAACGGGGCCTTGCTGGGCTTGACGCCACCGTCTCCCTACAACGAAGTAGAGGATCGGTCCGATGGGAACCACCCCAGAGGCGTTCCCTCCCTTGAGACTGATAATCGAGGCAGGTATCGCAACCTTCCAGAGGGGCTTCGGGCCGCGCATGTTCGCCTCACTCTGTTTGGACAAGCTGCGGAATGCCAAGACGACGAGCAGCACATGGACAACCGCCTGGATGATGACGCGTCGCCGGGCCTCCGGGGAGAGGCCTGCCCAAGCGTCCTGTGGTGTCTTCGACTTGCTCTGACTCATGGTCCAGTTCTACCACAGCAAAGAGAGGTGAACCCGGCCAAGTGGTGCCGGACGTTCCTTCGATCGGCTGAAGGGAGGTAGCCGTGTATCCCTCGGTTGCCCGCGGAACAGGCGAAGTTCAGAGCAGCTACCACGCAGATGTCGACACCTCAGTGCTCGTTGCTCGAGACGTTTCCTTGGCGACGCGTCATCCGCCTTCGATAGGGGCGTCCGGTCAGCGCCGAAGAGCCTCAACTGTGCCGGCGATTCCGCTCTTGAGCTGCAGGCTTTCTGCGGTGTTGCTGAGTTTGGCAATCTCGTCTTCTGAGAGGTTGAGATCGGCGGCTGCGGCGTTCTGCTTCACCTGTGCGGCGCTGCTGGCCCCCGGAATCGCAATCGTGTTGGGATGTGATAGCACCCAAGCCAGAGCGACCTGAGCGGGGGTCGCCCCATGGGTCGCCCCGATCTCGCGCAGCGCCTCGATCAACGGCAGCGCCCGAGTGAGGTTCGCGGTAGAGGCGAGCGGATTGAGCGGATTCCTGGCCCGAAACCCTCGAGGCTGATTGTCGGGGCTGTATTTCCCGGTGAGAAGCCCCTGCGCCAGCGGGCTGTAGGCGATGACGACCCGTTGGTTGGATGCCGCATACGGAATCAGGTTCCGGAGGGGTTGCCGCCGGACCAGGTTGAACAGGACCTGATTGGTGAGGACCGGCTCTCCCAGTTCCTTCTCGGCCTGCTTCCACCGACGTGTTGAGTAGTTGCTGACACCGACATGACGGGCCGTTCCGGCCTTCTGCACCCGGCGCATTCCTTCCATGCCGAGGCGCACCGGGAAGATGGGGTTCGGCCAATGCATCTGATAGAGGTCGATCTGTTCGATGCCCAGACGTTTGCGGCTCTCATCGGCATGGCGTTCGATCCGACCCGGCAACGGCAAGACCGGCAGGAACTTGGTGGCGATGAACGCCCGACGGTCACCGAGAGCCAGACCGAGAATCTCCTCCGAGCGGCCGGAGGCGTAGACCTCGGCAGTGTCGAAGAAGTTGATTCCCGTCTCCAGCGCCGCGTCGACGATGGCGTGCGCCTCACGGGTGGCGTAGTCCTCGCCGTAGCCCCACTCCCGCGAGCCGAACTGCCAGGTGCCGAGGCCGATCTTCGAGATGGTTTCGCCGGCGATTTCGAGATATTGCATCCTGCCATTCTCGTCGGTTCGGGCAACTTTCGATCGAACCCGCTTCAAAAACCGGCGTAGAGCCTGAGCCGATTCGGGTTCACTCTGGTCGGTGCTCGTCCTCGAGGTCGTCGTCCCCGTCGGGATCCTCCTCGGATCCTTCGACGCGCTCGGCGATCAGCGCCTCCAGGCGGCCGACGGTCTCGTACGGGCGATCGGTGAGCAGATTGACCACGCTGGACTCGGGATCATCGGAGACAGCCTGTTGCACGGCGATGGCCATACCGGTGAGCGGTACCGCCAGGAAGACCCCGACGATACCGAAGGCCACGCCACCAACACCGATGGCAATGAGAATCAGCAACGGATGGAGGGAAAGGGCCTTCTTGAAGACGATCGGATGGAGCACGTTGCCCTCGAACTGCTGCACACCGACCACCACCGCCAGGATGATGAGCGCGTCGGTGGTACCGCCGCTCACGAACGACACCGCCACGGCGAGGAGTCCTGAGATGAAGGCACCAATGATCGGGAAGAACCCGCCGATGAACACCAGCGATATCAGAGGCAGGACGAGCGGCGTTCCCACGATCGCCAGACCGATCCCGATGAAGATGGCGTCGATGAGTCCCACAATGGCGAGACCGCGGACGTAGCCCGACAACGTCCGCCAGGCGGCCTCGAGGCCGCGGCGGGTGCGATCCGGGTTGGACACCCGCTGCAACAGTCCCTGGTACGCCCGGTCGCCGTCCTTCAGGTAGAAGAAGGTCACCAGCAGCGTGAGGACGAGACCGGTGACGATCTCGAAGGCGACGGTCGCTCCACCGAGCACACCGGTGGTGAT
>CBDTUP010000347.1:0-2675 GCA_965363685.1 uncultured bacterium
CCCTTCTGTCCCGCCGTATCGAGAATCTTCTCGACCAGTGGCTCACCGGCTTCATCCCGGAACGCGAGGATGTCCGCAGTGATATCGATCAAATACGAGTCGAGTTCGGCTTCTCCCCATGATCTGAAGACCGTACTCATCTCGTCGTGGCTCATTCCGAGGCCTACCTTCATAAGGTGGTAGGCCTCAGCGATCACCTGCATGTCGCCGTATTCAATTCCGTTATGGACCATCTTGACAAAATGGCCGGCTCCGTCGGGTCCGACCCAGTCACAGCACGGCGTCCCGTCGGCCACCTTGGCAGACACCGATTGGAGGATGTCACGGACGAACGGCCAAGCATCGGCGCTTCCTCCCGGCATGATCGACGGACCGTGACGTGCTCCCTCTTCGCCACCGGACACGCCGGTACCGACAAACCGCAGGCCCTTCTCCTCTAGGTAGGCGGTCCTCCGGATCGAGTCGGGAAAATGGGAGTTGCCTCCGTCGATCACGATGTCGCCTGGGTCAAGAAGGGGTATCAGTTGCTCGATCACAGCATCTACTGGGTCGCCCGCCTTCACCATGAGCATGACTCGCCTTGGTGAAGCGAGATTGTCTACCAGTTCCTCGAGCGAGTGCGTTCCGATCACCTTGGTGCCGGCCGCCGGCCCGGCGGTGAAATCGTCGACCTTCGATGTCGTCCGGTTGTAGACGGCGACCGTGTAGCCGTGATCGTCCATGTTGAGGACGAGGTTCTGGCCCATAACGGCGAGGCCGATGAGGCCGATGTCGGCGAGGCCGGGCATGTGATCTCCTGGTGATTGCTCTGGATGCCAGGCTACCGGCATCGGGTACAGTTGCCGTCGTGGAGAGGTATGTACTCGGCATCGACATCGGGGGTTCCGGCATCAAGGGAGCCCCCGTCGACCTGTCTGTAGGAGATCTCGCTGAAGAGCGTCACCGGATCGACACGCCCACCCCTTCGGACCCGGCTGCCGTTCTGGAGGTTGTCGCCGAGATCGTGGATCACTTCGGATACGAGGGACCGGTGGGTTGCACCCTGCCGTCGATCGTCCGGCACGGTGTGGTCGAGTCGGCCGCCAACATCGATGATGCCTGGATTGGCGTGGACGGTCGCGAGCAACTGGAGCGGCGGCTTCGAATGCCATCGGCTCTGCTCAACGATGCAGACGCGGCCGGAATCGCCGAACTCACTTATGGAGCGGCCAAAGGCGTTGCCGGTTTGGTTTGCCTGCTCACACTCGGCACCGGGATCGGCAGTGCTTTGTTCGTCGATGGCATCCTGGTCCCGAATACCGAGTTCGGCCATCTGGAGTTCAAAGGTGGCGATGCGGAGGACTATGCGTCGGCACGAACCCGCAAGGACGAGGAACTGTCGTGGGAGACGTGGGGAACCAGGGTGGGCGAGTTCCTACGCCACGTTGAGCGGGTGTTCTCGCCGGATCTCTTCATACTCGGCGGCGGAGTGAGCAGGAGGCTCGATCGCTTCGGCCAGTACCTGGACTGTGCGACTCCAATAGTTCCAGCCCAGCTGCGTAACAACGCAGGCATCGTCGGTGCGGCCCTGGCTGCGGCGACCTCATAGCAACGGCCGATCGACTCTTCTTACATTCTTCTTACCCGGGCAACACCTTGACCTGATTGTTCCTTCCGATCCTGTGTTCATCACACGGAAGGAGAGCAATGAAACGAACCCTGGTCGTCTTGGTGGCGATAGTCGTCTCGGCCTGCAGCCCGGCCGCAGTGCGATCGGCCCCCGACACGAACATGTTGGAGGTGCCCGATCTCGCTCCGGCGATTGCCCAGACGGAATCGGTAGGCGACGGACAGAACGAAAGTGGTGACACCGAAGCGACGGAGTTGCCCGCCGATAGTCAGACAAGTCCGCCTGTTGTCGAGACTGCTACATCTGTGCCGACGAGCACTGCACCCCAGACGACCACTCCGTCGTCAGCGGCTACCGCCACGACGACTACTACCTCAACGATGCCCGAGATTGCTCTCGGTCTCGACCTCTCTGAACTCGACGAACTCCTTGGCGAACTCAACGGTTTGCTGGGTGGTCTCGGTTCGGTGATGAATCAATCCGAAGGAGAAATCACACCATGAAGAAGCTATCGATATTCCTGGCCGCATTGCTGGCCTTCAGCATGATTCCGGCCGCAGTCTTTGCGCAGGAGGCACCCGATCAAGCGGAAGCCGGATCCGATCGCATCCTCGAGAATCTGAAGGACCGCGCAGAACACGCGATCGAGAAGCGACTAGACACGATCGAACGAGTCACCGAAGCGCTCGTCGATGCCGAACACCTGACTGATGCTCACGAGCGGCAGTTACTGGACGAGTTGTCGAGGTCGGCCGCCGGACTCGAGGAACTGAAGCGTGAGATCGAAGCAGCCGAGACTATTGCCGAGGTTTGGGAACTCATCCCCAAGATCTTCGAGGATTACCGCATCTACGTGGTCATGGTCCCGAAGGCTCACCTCGTAGTTATTGCAGATACCATCGGCTCAGTCGTGGATCGGGTGGAGATCGTCGAGGGGTCGCTGCAAGATGCGATCGATCGGCTCAAGGAAGCCGGTTTCGATACCTCGGAAGCAGAGGAGGCGCTGGCTTCCATGACAGAGTCTCTGCGGCAGGCCGGAGCCCTGGCGCGAGCCGTTCCAGACACG
>CBDTUP010000348.1:0-2598 GCA_965363685.1 uncultured bacterium
TCCATCTGGCCCTTGATCGCCCGCTGGCGGTCTTCGAGCATCTTGTCGATGGCCGGGAACGCCCACTTCCAGACGAAGAAGAAGACTATTCCGAAGGCAATTATGCCGGCAACGAGCTCATAGGGCTCCGGCAGCACCAGAGCGAGGTTGTCTCCCTCTTCGGCTTCCTCAGCGGCCAGAATCAGCACCGTGGACAGTGCGTACAACACGGTAACCTCCTAGGCGATGAAGAAGAGCACGAAGCCGATGAGAGCCAGCGCCTCCGTGAATGCGATACCGAGGAACATCGTGGTACGCACGGTGCCGGCCATCTCCGGCTGACGTGCCATGGCAGTGATGGCGTTACCCACCACAATGCCGATACCGATGCCCGGTCCGATTGCGGCGAGGCCATAACCCATCAGGGCAAGTCCTCCCTTGAGGACCTCAATTGATCCTTCCATTTCCCTTCTCCTCCTTATCAGTGCTCTGGGTGAACTGAAGACTGGATGTATACAGCGGACAAAAGCGTGAAGATGTAGGCCTGCAGGACGGCCACGACCACCTCGAACAGGTAGATGCCGAGGCCGAAGGCGAACCATGCGACTCCAACGAGGCTCTTGATGCCGGCGTCGCC
The DNA here is from genome assembly GCA_965363685.1 of uncultured bacterium. Lineage (GTDB taxonomy): Bacteria > Actinomycetota > Acidimicrobiia > Spongiisociales > JAHEDJ01 > JAHEDJ01. The sequence continues at coordinate 617 of CBDTUP010000348.1, forward strand.
GAAGTTCCAGATGAAGATGGCGCCGGAGGCCAGCAGCAGCGTCAGCATGAGGTGTCCGGCCACGAGGTTGGCGAAGAGCCGGACGGCCAGGGTGAGTGGACGTAGTACGAACACGGACACGAGTTCGATCAGGCCAACCAGCCACCGGAGACCAACCGGGACCGACTTCGGCCAAACGATGTCGATGAAGTAGCTGAATCCGTTCTTGTAGAAGCCGACGATCACGAAGATCAGCCAGGTGACAACGGCGAGGAAGGCCGGAATCGCCATCCGCGACGTGATCGGGAAGTTGATCAGAGGTGTGACTTCAAAGAGGTTGCCGACCAGCAGGAACAGAAACATGGCGGTTAGGTAGGGGGCGTACCGAACGCCTTCGGGCCCGATGATGTCTTGAGCTACATCTTTTCTGACGAACTGGACCAGGCTCTCCATGACGGCCTGGAATTTGCCGGGTACGACGCTGCCTTTGCGCAGTCCGAAATAGAGCAGGGCTACGACGATGAAGGCGGCGAGGAAGATGAGAATGATGGTGCGGGAGATCGCCAGGTCGCCGATATGAAATACGGTCGGTAATTCGAAGAGTTCTTTGACGTCGGCAGGAGCGCAGATCACCTCGTTGGCGACGTCGCATTCGCTGGCCAGAATCATTTGCTCAGACATGGTCTCCTCGTCGCTTCCCCGCGAGTGTTCTCACTTCTAAAACCAACAGTGCAAGATAGGCCACAACGACCGAAACTCCCAATGGCACACGATCGACGGGCAAGATGTTGGCGAGAAGATACATCGTCGCCGCAATCAGGCCCAATCGGACGATGAAACCGAGGAGTGCAGCGGCATAGTAGGCCGTGAATGAGATCCTCGCGGCCATCGCCAGGAAGTATCCGGTGATGAGGTAGTAGCCGACCACGATCGCCACACCGAGGGCCGCCGACCAGGCGCCGTCCCAGCCCCAGATCAAGCCTGCCAGCAGGACAATGGCGGGGCCGACGACCACCGACCGGCGTACGGTGCTCTTGGCCAGGTCGAGTTCGACCGGTCGCTGTTCGGCGACGTATTGCTCGGCGTCACTTCGTTCGAACATCATCGTCCTTGGTTGCATGAATCCACATGCGATAGAACCCGTTGATCGACCCGGCGATGATCCCGATCACGATGAACCACGGATCGGTGTCCAACCATCGGTCCAGCAACCACCCCAGCAACCACCCGGCCAGGATCGACCCCAGGAAACTCGATCCTTCCACCCACCCATCACTAATGGCCCCGGTGACGACTTGGTGCGGATTATCGCGTTTCACGGTCGCGGGCTCCTAGTCGCGGGTCGCGAGTGTCCCCTCTTTGAGCTTGTGAATCCCTTCACAATCCCCTCAACCCCTGCAACGACAAAGGTATTCCCGGGGCGTCGCGAGTAGCTCGTCGCTAGTGGCAGGTCCACTCGCGACACGCGACCCGCTACCCGCGACTCAAATGTGCCCAACAAAACCCTCCGGGTAGGGAGAGAACTGTTTGGCGAGTTGCCGGATCCGCGATTCCGTCGCGGCAAGGACCCGCTCTTCGCCATGATTGCGCAATGCATCGGTGACCAGGTCGGCGACCTGCCTCACATCATCCTCCTTCATCCCTTGCGTGGTGATAGAGGGAGTGCCGATGCGCAATCCGGAAGCTCTGAACGGCGGCCGGGGATCGAAAGGAATCGTGTTGAAGTTGAGAGTGATGCCGATACGGTCGAGCAATTTGGCCGCCACTTTGCCGGTGAGTTCTTCATCGACGGACCGCAGGTCGATCAACATCATGTGGTTGTCGGTGCCGTCGGATACCAGTCGGACCCCGTTCTCCATGAACCGGTCCGCCATCGCGCCGGCGTTGATGATCACCTGTCGGGCGTACTCCTGAAAGGCGGGTTGGGCAGCCTCGTGGAAGCAGACGGCCTTGCCGGCGATCTGGTTGTAGAGCGATCCACCCTGAGCGTTCGGGAAGAGGCC
>CBDTUP010000349.1:0-2598 GCA_965363685.1 uncultured bacterium
AAATTCCGCCGGCCAGTGGTATTTCAACCAGGCAGACATGTACACGATGTAGGCGAAACTCACCGAATGGGACTCCGGAAAACCGAACGAGGAAAAGCCCTGGAGCTTCTCCCAGATCTCCTCGGCAGCAGATCCGGTGATTCCGTTCGCCGCCATCCCGTCGAATACCTCATCACGCAGCCTGCCCATCGCTTCGTCAGAGCGTTTGTGAGTCATAGCCGAACGCAGCCGGTCCGACTGGTTTCCGTCGAAACCCGCACAGACCCTGGCCAGTTCCATCAGTTGTTCCTGGAAGATGGGTACGCCCAGCGTCTTGTTGAGAACCGGTTCGGTGAGCGGATGCGGGAACCGGACCTTTTCCTCGCCGTTGCGCCGCCGCAGGTAGGGATGAACAGACTGACCCTGAATCGGCCCGGGCCGGATCAGAGCCACCTCAACCGCCAGGTCGTAGAAAGTCTTCGGTTTCATCTTCGGCAGCGTCGCCATCTGGGCTCGCGACTCAACCTGAAATACCCCGACGGTGTCGGCTTTCGTGAGCATCCGGTAGATGGCCGGCTCCTGAGGGATCGTGGCCAAATCGATCGACGTGCCGTGCGCCCCTTCGATCATGTCGGCGGCGAGGTGCAGCGCGTTGAGCATCCCGAGTGCCAGGAGGTCGAACTTGACGATCCCGATCGAAGCACAATCGTCCTTGTCCCACTGGATCACCGACCTGTCTTCCATTCGCCCCCACTCAACGGGCACTACCTGCCAGAGCGGGCGGTCGGCAATCACCATCCCTCCGGAATGTATGCCCAGATGACGGGGGAAACCGTCCATACGATGGCAGATGTCGTAGACGAACTCGGCAGTCAATCCTTCGGGAAGCGGTGCCTCCAGCCGCAGCTTCGAAGGATCTCTCGTATCTACGTACTTCGAGAGCCCGTCGACTTGTGCCTGGGTGAATCCGAACGTCTTCCCGACATCGCGCAAGACCGACCTGGCCCGGTAGGTGATGACATTGGCCACCATGGCAGCTCGTTCTCGACCGTACCGGCGATAGCAGTACTGAATCACCTCTTCACGGCGATCGGCTTCTAGATCGAGGTCGATGTCCGGTGGCCTGCCTCGTTCCTCGGTGAGGAACCGCTCAAAAGGGAGGCCAAGCCGGATCGGATCAACTCTGGTCAGACCTATGCACCTGCATACCGCAGAGTCGGCCCCCGAGCCGCGGATCTGGCAGTAGATCTGCTGTCCCCTGGCGAACTGAACGATGTCCCACACCACCAGGAAGTAGCCGGGGAAGTTGAGCCTGCCAATTACCTCGAGTTCGTGTTCGAGACGTTCGACGGCCTGCGGATCTACACCTCCTGCACCATCCGGATACACATCACGAGCCCCCTCGAAGGTCAGGTGTTGCAGATACTCCATTTCAGAACGGAAATGGCCGGGCATTGGAAAGTCCGGCAACTGTGGGGCGACCAAGTGAAGATCAAATGCCAGCGATTCGGCCAGCCGCACCGACCGTTCGACGGCTCCCGGATATCTGGCGAACCGCTCGATCATCTCTGCTGGAGCCTTGAGGTGCTGTTCGGCGACGGCCGACCGATAGCCGTCCTGCTCGGACAGGGACCTCCGGCCGGAGATTGCTGCAGCAACATCGGCGAGATCTGCCTCGCCCCGGTCGTGATAGTGCACGTTGTTGGTAGCAACGACCGGTAACCGCAACTGCCCGGCAACCTCCCAGAGCACATCGTTACGAAGGTCGTCTTCTGGCATCCGGTGGTGCCAGAGTTCGACGTGAAGGCGGTTGCCGAAAATCTCACGGAGTGGGTTTGCCGCAGCCAGTGCCGACTCGAGATGACCCGCTTGCGCGGCTGCTGGGACCGCCCCCTTCCGGCAACCGGTGAGTGCGATCAGGTCGCCCTGGCTCGAAGCCTGATCGAGATCTTCCCAGGAGTAGAGGGGCCGATCCTTCCTGCCGCGCAACTGCGCGCGCGAGACCAACTTGCTTATGGCCGCATAACCCTCTGGAGAAGGTGCCAGCAGAATCAAATGATCGGTTGATGGAGGTGCAACAGGTTTGGAACCGTGCATGCGCTTCCGCCGGCCGCGGCGAGTCCCACCCTCTGCCGGTAGGCCAACGTCCGCAGACGCATCACGGGCATCGGCACGTCCTATCGGATCATCGGCGGACGGGTGCGCGACACCGGAGTCCGAATAGGCGGGCAGTCCGATCTCTACCCCGAACACCGCAGGTAAACCGACACCCTTTGCAGCCCTGGCAAACCGGACCGCCCCGTACATCCCGTCATGATCGGTGACGGCCAGCGCCCGGTAGTCCAGTTGCACCGCCCGTTCGACGAGATCCTCAGGATGGGAAACACCGTTGAGGAAGCTGAAGTTGGTGTGACTGTGGAGTTCGGCGTATGGCATGAAGAGACTCATTCTATCGAACATATGTTCGATATGGCCAAGTACTTGTACTGAGATAAACCTTTCTCCTGCCTCCTGCGAGTAACCACTGAGAGTGACCAAGTAAACGCGACACATAGCGACTAGTTACCAGGAGGACGTAATGCTTCGCAGATTCGGGATCTTTGCCATCACCTTCGTTGT
>CBDTUP010000350.1:0-2576 GCA_965363685.1 uncultured bacterium
GCCGCATGAAACTGAGAAGGGAGAGGTTTTCTCCTCTCCCTTCTCGCAATCGTCGGTTGTGGTTCTGCCTAGCCGGCTTCTCCGGTGATGCCGTCGAGCAGGCCTTCGGTGTACCAAATCTGGAAGTCGGTGGCTTCTTCGCCATCCTCCAGCCACACGGTGCCGTCCTGGTAGTTCAGCGGTCCGGTGAACAGGTTGATATCCCCGCTCGCCAATCCGTCGATGAACTCGGCCAGATCGGCGGCCGCATCATCTGAGAGTCCGTCACCGTCCAACCATCCGACCGCAGTTTTCGTGTTGTCAGTGATGTTGTCCCAGTCGGGTCCATTCCACTCCCAGGTGGACTCGAACTCCTCGTTGACGACCGAGTTGACCACCTTGAGGTAGGCGGGACCCCAGTTGAAGTAGGGAGTGCCCAGACAGATGTCGGGCGCCTCGGCACAGGCGTCTTCGAAGTCATAGGGCACTGCCCAAACGGCTTCACCTTCGCTGGCACGTTTCCCTGCCTCCACCAACGCTTCGGTCGTATCGATGCCGCTGATCAGTACATCGGCCCCCGAGTCGAGGAACTCGTTGGCGACCTGCGTCGGATCGAGCGTCACACCCGGGATGTTGAACCAGAAGCCGATCCATGTGACCGTGAAGTCGAGGGGCTCCGATACACCGGCATACTCCTCGTAGCAATAGGAGGCGCCGAGGTAGGCCGAGTTGACCAGTCGGCGAGTCTCATCGTTGAGGAGCGGTCCGACGTAGCCGATCGAACCGGTCTTGGTGGTCAGACCTGCCGCGCATCCGGCAATCATCTTGCCGAACTCCATCTTCCCCATGACATTGCCGAGATTATCCAGTCCGGCAAACGACTTGCCGTCCTCCCACGCGCTGTCGCCGGAAGACCAGATCATCGGAACGTCGGGATTCTGCTCGGCCGCGACCAGAATGCCGTCCTTCATGTCGTCTGAAGTCGCGAATACGAGCTCCGCTCCCTCAGCAATCATGTCGGCCGCGACCTGATCCACAGTCTTCTCGGGCAGATCCGCCGGGTTGACCTTGTCCAACACGATCATTTCCGCGCCCGTCTGCTCTACCACGTACAAGCCGGCCTCGTAATGAGCCTGGCTCCATCCGCGGTCGTTCTGAGGCCCGACCAGGATCATCCCGAACTTGAATCCCTCGGCGTCGACGGGTTCGTCGCTCCCGCCGCACGCAGCGGCGAGCATGGCGAACACCACGAATACCAAGACGACTCGGGATACCTTCTTTTTGGCCATTCCCTTCCTCTCCTTGTTGCTCGAGAGCCGGCAATCCGGCGACTGAACTCTCCGCCGTTGCCCGCCCCTCACACTAGAGACCATCGTCACAACCTGGAAACCGAGTGATCGCTACAGTCTCTGTTCGATTCTCATGTGGATTTACCAGAACCTCATTCGCTCGTGGGGGAAGAGACGATCATTTGCCTGGATTGGCAGACATGTCGTCGAACCTCTGGATCGTTTCGGACGCGGTCGGAAGCGCACGCTGACCACTACCGGAACGGATTTCCCCCTCTGCTATCTCACTACGACCGGCCGTCGGTCCGGCGAGGATCGAGTTGTTCCCCTCCTATTTGCCGGGACCGAAGAAGCTCCGATCGTCACCGGGACCAACTTCGGCGGGGGCCACCATCCCGCTTGGGCGCTGAACCTCCAGGCCAATCCGAGGGGTCGTTTGCAGATCGGCGATCGCGAACGTCCCGTGAGAGCGCGACTACTCACCGAGGAGGAACGTCACGAGGTCTGGCCGGATCTCGTCCGTATCTGGCCTGGATACGACGGGTACATCAAGCGATCCGGAAGATTGCCGCACACCTTCATCCTTGAAGCCGCGGACATCACTTGACGGTACCGGCCGGCGCCGGGTACCCGGTCAAGTTGCGAAGACCCTCAGCGCAGTCTCTATCTGGCGGGCGTAGGTGTCTCCATCCTCAAAGCCACGGAGGCGGTCGAGTATCTCGGTGAGCTCAACCTCCATGGCGGCGTCGCCCGGCCGTTCCACAACCCGAACGAGAGCTGCATACCCTTCCGCCAACGCTGATTCCACGTCGGATCGACCCTCATCTGCCGAGAGGCGCGCCGCCAGGAACTCGGCGATCGCATCCTGATACCGCCCGAGCGCGAGCAGTACCGCGCCGACCATCCAGTGCCCACGCCCGATCGCCACCGAACCTTGCTCGAGTTCAACTGCCAGGCGAACGTTGGTCCTAGCGGCATCCAGGGCTTCCACCAGATGTTGATGCTCGATCACAATGCCCCCTTCGTCCCATCCCGGCCAGGCGTAAGAGGCGAGATTGAATGCGAGCGACTTCGCTTCGCTTCGCAGTTCATAGGGCGTATCTGAGTGGGCCGACAGCGCTATTCCGGCGAAGACACCAGCCCGCGCTAGCGCCATCGCCTGATTGAGGTTCTTGACCTCCCAGTAGGCCTCATTGGCCAATGAACGAATGAGGCCGAGAGCTTCTACCGGATCGGCATTGTCAACGACGTACTCGACTACCGCAGCGGTGTCTTTGGTCGCCAGCAGATCCCGGGCGTGATCGGTGA
>CBDTUP010000351.1:0-2550 GCA_965363685.1 uncultured bacterium
GGTGTGGTCCACATTGGTTCGACTCTTCGATCACTGTCACCATGGACCGATACGGTCACCTATTCCTTCGCAAATGGAGGAATACGCGGCCCAATTGGCCACAACGCAAGGGCTCGCACGCCAGCGGTTCGCGGCCTCAGCGCGGCCTGACAGCATCCCAGCCGTCGTCACTCTTCTGCACGACGGTTAATGAACCACCCCTGACCTGGGGTTTCACCGGTGGGCCCGGCAGGACTTGAACCTGCAACCAACGGATTATGAGTCCGCTGCTCTGACCGATTGAGCTACGGGCCCGCACTGCTCGATTGTAGAGGCCTCAAGTGAACCCTCCGAACAGCACACGAATGACGGCTTCTCACGGAGGGGATTTCGTTCCTAGGGTCGGCGGAACGCACCTACTACGTCGTCGATAGCCACTTCGCAGCGAGCCGTGCCGAGGCAACCCTCGGTAGGCGTTTCTAGTAGCAACATGGCGTCATCAGCCACCGCTCCAACCCGACGCAACGCTCCTCCGATCCGCTGGTAGCCAAACCCCACTTCCCACTCCCCGGCAGGAACCCTGTTACCTTGCCGTCTGGAGAACAGCATGAATGTTGAACAACCACAGCCCATCCTCGTCCCGGTGGACTTCTCGGATTCCTCGGCCGACGCCCTGCTCTGGGCATCCGATCTGGCAGAGCAGATCGGAGCTCCCCTGATCGTTCTCCATGTGATCCACGACCTCGCTCCGGGTTCATACGTCAGAACCGAAGATGGAACGCTCGACAGCTACGAGCAAGCAGCCACCGAGGCTATGGACGAGTTCATCGAGCTTGCGGCCTCACAGCATCCCTACGCCGGCACGGCTCAACGGATACTCGTTTCCGGCATCGCCCCAACCCGCATCCTTGAGATCGCCTCTCGAGAGAACGCCGGTCACATAGTGATGGGCAGCCACGGTCGAACCGGCATCTCCCACTTCCTCCTGGGTTCGAAGGCTGAGCGGGTGGCTCAACTCTCTCCAGTGCCAGTGACCATCGTCAAGAAGGCCAGGTTCGAGGACAACTCCGGTGACTAGCGCGCTCATCGGGTTCGGTTACCCAGTTGCAGCGGCGGCGCAGTCGGTGGAGACCGATCTCGCCGTCGGAACACTCGTGATGGGCCTTCTGGGTGGTCTCGCCTTGTTCCTCTTTGGCATGGAGCAGATGGCCGACGCCCTGAAAGCCGTGGCGGGCGAACGAATGAAATCGATCCTCGCCCGGCTAACAGACAATCGGATCATGGGCGTGCTGACCGGTGCGGGTGTAACCGCGGTCATACAGTCTTCATCGGTGACAACCGTGCTCGTCGTCGGCTTCATCTCAGCCGGGCTGATGTCACTTGCCCAGTCAATCGGGGTCATCCTCGGGGCAGATATCGGCACAACGATCACCGCTCAGATCATCGCTTTCAAAGTCACGAAATACGCCCTCGGACTCGTGGCCATCGGGTTCGCGGCGGTGTTCTTTGCCAAGACTGAGAAGCTCCGCCTCAGAGGCGGATTGGTGATGGGTCTGGGCCTGGTCTTCTTCGGCATGGCGGTAATGGGCGAGGCGATGGAACCGCTTCGAGAATACGAACCGTTCCTCGACCTCATGGTTCGCATGGAGAACCCCCTCCTGGGTATCGCAGTCGCTGCTGTATTCACCGCATTGATTCAGTCGTCCAGCGCAACGATCGGAATCATCATCGTGATGGCCGGACAAGGACTGGTTTCGCTCCCGGCGGGAATCGCTCTGCTGCTGGGAGCAAATATCGGGACCACGGTCACGGCAGTACTGGCCTCACTTGGACGGCCGAGGGAGGCGTTGAGGTCGGCCATGGCTCACGTCCTTTTCAAGGTGGTTGGCGTTCTCCTCTGGGTGTTCCTCATCGACCAGCTCGCCTCACTCTCAACTTCGATTTCCCCGAGTGCGTCGGGCCTCGAGGGAACCGCGCGGTTCGCAGCAGATACGCCTCGCCAGATTGCCAACGCCCACACCATCTTCAATGTCATCAACACCTTGCTCTTCTTGCCGTTCGCACCGCAGTTCGCCCGTTTGATGGAGCGACTCATTCCCGATCGACCGCTCGAGGAGGAGGTGCAGATACGAGCCAGGTACCTGTCTCCCGATCTCATCCGCACGCCGACGCTGGCACTTGACCGCGCCCGACTCGAGATACTCCACATGGGCAATCGAGCCCGCGACATGTTCGTCGGCAGCCTTCCCGCAGTGCTTCGGGGCACCAAAGCCGAACTAGACGATATCGAAGCGATGGACGATGCGGTCGATGCTCTACACGGACAAATCATCGAGTACCTCGGGACGATCAGCCAGAGGAAACTCACCAACAGCTCCACTCAGGAACTCCTGCGCCTCATGGAGGCAACCAACGATATCGAGAACATCGGCGACATCATCGAAACCAACCTGGTGCAGCTAGGCCGTGAGCGAATTGAACACGACATCTCCATCAGCCCTGCCACCGAGGCGGTACTTACGGAATATCACGAAGCCGTAGCGCTGGCTCTGGACTCCGCTCTACAGGCGG
>CBDTUP010000352.1:0-2493 GCA_965363685.1 uncultured bacterium
CAGAGAAACGAATTCGCATCACTGACCCCCTGTCAGCGGACCCGCCTCATGTCTCTTCCGAGACCCGCCCAACTATTGTCAACATACGACCGATCGGACCAGTACACAAGGGTAAACCGACCAGGCAAAAGATCGGCCCGACATCCTCTCGCGTGTTCCCCCTCTCTGCTGGCCTACCCGGGGTCCAGGATCGTCAAACAGCGGCTTTGCGACCTCCAACCATCTGAGCACCGTCGTCACCCAAACCTCCATGGCGATAGTCCCGCCCGGCTGCCCCGGTTCCGGTTCGGGGGATCGCGCCGGGGCCCTACCACGGTGTCTTTCACTCACGTTGGTCGGTCCGGCGGGGTATGGTCTCGGAGTATTCATGGAGATGGTGTGATCCTCGACGAGAGACCAGCGGCGAGTAGCCGTGGCTGTGGTTGTTTCATGGCAATCGTTGGGGTTCTGCTGGTCCTGTTTGGGAGTCTGTTTCTTCTAACGTTCGTGAGCGGGGTCGCGTCAAACGACGACAGCGTTACAGACAACGCCGGCGCATTCCTGTTCCTGCTTGCAGTCACGGTGCTGCCAGGTTTCTACTTGATCCGACGATCACGTCGTCGAGGTAGGACGACCACCAAGCTGCCTGGAGACGCCGCAAGACAGATGCCGCCCCCCATTGAGTCACACAGTGCTGAGACGAGCCGTCGCATCGAAGCAGATGAGCAACCGATTGCGGTTTCTGCATCGGCACCCCTGAACGCAACATCCCTGCTCATCGCACGTCCTCTCGAAATGGGAGGTCGGCCCTTCACGGTCCTATTCGATGACGAACCGCTCGGCAAGCTGCGACCCGGAGAAACGGGCGAGTGGGAGATTTCCCCCGGTCTGCATTGGGTGACGGTCAAGACCCGCCGGCAGGAATCAAACACGATGATTGTCGAACCCCGAGCAGGTGATCTGATTCGACTGGAGTGCCGGGCGGCCGGCGGCGAACTCACCGACCAGGTCGGGCGCAGCATCGAGGGAATCCTGCTTGAGAGGGTCGATTCGTAGCCGATAGTGCCCACTTCTACCCTGTCCGACACCCTCACCGCGTCGGCCGACTTCGAGTAGCCGCACGCCCAACCTCCTGGACCTCGAGCGACGGAGCGGATTGGGTCTCGTGTCCTCGAAGCACCTCTGTGAGCGGCATGGTTCGCCCTGAAGCGTCAAGAGTGGACTCGCCGTCACCGACGAGGAACTGATGGCAGTCGGTGCCCGGATACACACAGTCAGGTCCGAGAATGAAACCCCGGAATCTCGCCCCACCGCCTGGCACTCAACCGACGGTCGAAGACTCACATCTGCAACCCGGCCGCGGCCGGGGGGCGGGGAGGAGAAGGCGGATATGCCAGGGATCTGGTGCGATTGGGGCGACCTGTACAGGCATGTGGACCATCGCGCATACAGGATGTAGAAGCCACCATCATCAGGACGCTGCTGGACTACTGACCGACGTATTCAGCCAGGACCTGATCGGGAATCTCGAGCCGGCGCATTGCCTCGGCCGGTACTTCACACGCCGGCCCAACCGTTGCTCTTCGCGCCACTTTGACCGACACACAAACCTGTGAATGGCCATCGATCCCGGTCACCAACCGCAACTTCCTGTGACAGAGCCCTCTGCCAACGTCTCCGAGATCCGCGCCAGAACGCGAGAAGGCCCCAGCAGAGCATGTTCCCGGCTGTTCCCGTCGCTACCCGCTGTTTCCCGCCCGTCTGTGGGGTTGAGAAGGAGATGACGCCCAGTGGCAACCCCGGTGCTTGGCCGTCTCATACTCCCCCGCCGTCACCGAAACGGACCGCCCCGCTTCGCATTCACCCGTACGGCGTCCGTCCTCTCCAGGCCCATCTCCACCAGGGACGCAATGTATCGTTACCGCAAGTATGTCCGAGCTACACCCAGTCGAGACCACCGCCGCAGACGCCACGAGATTAATGGGCCTGCTCGCCGGTGAGGCTATTGAATGGTGGGTTGCAGGCGGATGGGGCATCGACGCCCTCATCGGATATCAAACAAGACCTCACCGTGATCTCGACATCCTCATCCCTGTTCCGCAGGTCCTGACAGTCCATCGCCTGCTGCTAACCGACGGGTTCTCAGTGGAGGGGAACTGGTTCCCAAAACGATTCCAGATGGTTCACCCCGGCGGGCGAGCAGTGGACGTTCACCCAATACGGTTGGACCACAACGGGGGAGGACGCCTGGAGCTAGATGGTGAAGAATGGTGGACCTGTAATGCAGAAGCACTCTCCGGTCGAGGAACCATCGGCAGTCGGGCAACTCGCTGCCTCAGCGTCACCGAACAGCTCCGCTGCCACACCGGCTACAAGCCGACTGAAACCGACAAGGCCGACATGAACCTCCTATCGACCCATTTCAACGTTGAGATACCACCCCAATACCGATAGCCACCATCGAGAACATCCGTAGAGATCATGAATGTCGCCCAGCGTCCACCCCACCAGTTG
>CBDTUP010000353.1:0-2463 GCA_965363685.1 uncultured bacterium
GTTGCCGGTGGCGAAGTTGGGCTCAATGGGATCCGGTTTGTAGGCCCCGAACGCGAACTGATCGGCTTTGTACCGATACGAGTAGTCCATCAGGGCACAGTCCCCGTTCTTGTCGCAAGTGGGACAGGTGACCCGGTGATCGGCGAGAATCAACTCCAGAACCGACTTGCGCATGCCGGCAATCTCGTCGGTCTCAGTCGAAATGATCATTCCTTCTTCGACCTCACGAGTGCAAGCAGTGTGCATCCCGTGCTCGCCTTCGATCTCCACGATGCACAGCCGGCAGGCTCCGACGGGCTTGAGACGGGGATCGTGACACAGCCGCGGAATGTCGACACCGACATCCAACGCGGCCTCGAGAATTGTACGACCTTTCGGAACCGTGACCTGGCATTCATCGATGGTCAGGTTGACCGTCTTCTGGATCGTCTGGACTGACATTTAGTCTTCCTTTGTCACCATGGCTGGCTCCTTTTCAGGAAGCAGCGCCGTGCACACTCCAGCCGGACACGCCTTGTCAACAACGTGCGCTAGATACTCTTCGCGGAAATGCCTCAGTGTCGAGAGAACGGGATTAGGAGCCGTCTGCCCGAGGCCGCACAGTGAAGTCTGCTTCACCACGTCACCCAGGCGCGCTAGCTCCTCGAGATCGGCGATCGTGCCGTCTCCCTCGCAGATTCTTTCGAGAATCTTCTGCAACTGGACGGTGCCCAGGCGACAGGGGGCGCACAGTCCGCAGCTCTCCTCCGCACAAAAAGAAATGAAGTAGCGAGCGATGTCGACAATGCACGTCGTCTCATCCATGACGATCATGCCGCCGGAGCCCATAATCGCCCCGACCTCCCGCAAAGAGTCGTAGTCAATCGGTAGATCCAGGTAGGAAGCCGGGACGCACCCACCCGAGGGGCCTCCCATCTGAACCGCCTTGAACTCCCGCCGCTTGGGCAGACCACCACCGATCCCGTAGACAATCTCGCGGATGGTGGCTCCCATCGGCACCTCGACGAGCCCGGTGTTGTTCACCTGACCGGCCAGAGCGAAGATCTTGGTTCCCTTGGAGCGCTCCGTTCCGCCCTGGGCGAAAATGGCGCCCCCCTCGCTGATGATGATCGGCACATTGGCGAAAGTCTCGACGTTATTGATGATCGTCGGCTGGTTGTTATAGCCGCGCAATGCCGGGTAGGGAGGCTTGGGCCGGGCCATGCCGCGTTCACCCTCGAGGGAGGCGATCATGGCGGTTTCCTCCCCGCATACGAATGCTCCCGCCCCTTCCCGCACTTCGATGTCGAGGGAGAACCCGCTCCCGAGGATGTCGTTCCCGAGTAGCCCGAGTTCGTGAGCCTGGTCGATGGCAATCCGAATATGCTCGACGGCGATCGGGTACTCGGCTCGGACGTAGATGAAGCCCTTCGACGCTTCCAAAGCAAAGGCGGCGATGAGCATGCCTTCCAGCACACTATGCGGATCACCTTCGAGAAGGGCGCGGTCCATGAACGCTCCCGGGTCACCCTCGTCGGCGTTGCAGATCAGATATCTGGTGTCGCCGGGACTCTCCTTGCAGATCTTCCACTTCAATCCGGCCGGGAATCCGCCACCCCCTCGCCCGCGCAACCCGCTCGCGACTACTTCCTCGACGACCTGGTCGGGTTCCATGTCGGCCAGCACGCGGGCGGCAGCCTCATACGCGCCGCGCTGGATGGCATCCTCGATTTGGCGGGGATCGATCCGGCCGACGTTGTGAAGAACAGCCTTGGTCTGATGGGAGTAGAACGGAATGTCGGCTAGGTGGGCCGTTTCCTCATCTCTCCCGAAACAGAACCTACGGATGATCTCGCCGTTCTTGACGGTCTTCTCGATCACATCGGGGATGTACTTGATCCGATTCCGGCCGTAGACGATGTCGTCCGGTTCGATGACGACGACCGGCGCCATTGCACACAATCCGTGACACCCGGTCGCTACCACCTCAACTTCGTCCTGAAGATCTGCCGTGACCACGCCTTCCCGGAGAGCAGTCTCGATTTCTCTGGCACCAATGGCCAGGCAACCGGTTGAGCAAACCAGGATGCGCTTGATTCCCTCGTCCTCGGCCGCCAGTTTGTGACGGAGCGCGGTGAGATCGGCAAGTGAGTCGATTCTTGTGCCGGCCTGGGTCATCGAGGCTCCCTATTCATATGGACTCAGGATGTCGCCGACCTTGCCGGCATTGACGGTGCCGTAGTAATCGTGATCGACCATCACCACCGGAGCCAGAAAGCAGGTCCCGAGGCAGGCGACCGTTTCCAGAGTGAACCGCCGGTCCTCGGTCGTTTCACCGGGCTCGATTCCGAGCTCCTCATTGATCGCCTCTTGAATGGCTTGCCGGCCGCGTACATGGCAAGCGGTCCCTTTGCACACCCGCACGCTGTGGCGGCCGTGCTCCTCGAGGTGAAACTGGGCGTAGAAGGTGGCAACTCCGAATAG
>CBDTUP010000354.1:0-2436 GCA_965363685.1 uncultured bacterium
GGCGACGACTCGGGCACGCACCGGCGCGAGCGGTCGGGCGAACGAGCTCTCCATCAAGAGGCCGAAGTCACACAGCCCTACGACCCAGACCCGGCAATCTGCGCTCCCTGTCAGGTGACGCCTTTTTCCAAAGGCGTCATCCTCGGAGTGATGCTTTCTTGGATGACGTCTTCCGCCATGTGACGGTTCTCCCTGCACGGCCCTGTGGGAGAGGCCTCGGCAACAGCTCAGTGTGTGCCGTTATGTCCGGGTCGCCTTGCGGGCGCGGCTGTCCATTGTCTTGTGGATACGGCTGCCGGCAAGGCCTGAGAATGCCGCATAAAGCCTTGTTTGAGTGTCCGTGTAGATCGCAAACCGGCCTCTGCGCACTCCTCTTATGATTGCTTCGGCGACTCGCTGAGGGGGTAACGACTTGATTATCCCTGTGATGGCATCTGTTTCGGGCGGCCTGATCGTTTTCTCGAAGGCGAGTTGGGGAGTTTCGATGTCTGCCGGGAAGACACAGTGGACCCGTACTCCATGTGGAACCATCTCGGCACGAAGACACTCCATCAGTCCGCGAACCGCGAATTTCGTCGGCGTGTATGCCGTGTACCCGAACACTCCAAGTAATCCGGCTCCCGACGAAATCCCCACGATCTGACCGCTGTGCTGTTCAATCATCGACGGTGCGACGGCTCGGACAGCGTTCAGCGTTCCGAAGTAGTTGACGTCCATCTCATGGCGGAAGACCTCATGGTCCATCTCATGGAAGTAGCCCGGATGACAAACCCCCGCCGAAGCAACGAGAATGTCACATGATCCGTTCGTGGCGACCAGCTCACCGACTGCCAAAGCGAGCGACGATCGATCTGCAACATCTGCTTGTCTGAATGTCGCGCCGATACCGTCACTCCGAAGGGCGTCTATCGCGGTTTCCAGACGCTCTTGACCCCTGGCGACCAACGAAACACGAGCACCAAGTCGCCCGAAAGCCTCAGCAGTAGCCAGGCCGATCCCACTGCTTCCACCGGTCACCACCACGTGGCGTCCATCAAACCCACTGTCCGCCATGTCAGTCCTCCCGCGTCAACGCCTCCGCAATGCCATCCAGTAGATCTGGCCCAGCCCTAACCGTCTAGGGTCCAAGGTCCAAACACACCGTCCACATCCGGCCAATCTGCGCCCAATGTCGAAGTGGCGCTCTTCTGTAGAAGAGCCACTCGCGAATACGGACCAGCCTGTGCAGTTCACGCTGAGGCAGATGTGGCGGACTCCAGGGCCCGCAGCCGGACGGCGTCGAGGGCGCCGTTGAACCGAGGTCATCTTTGCGCGTCCGGGCGTTCAGCGGGCGGCGCTACCGCCACCTCCACCGCCCTGGTGGGGGACGACGATATTCCCGCCGTCGAGTTCCACGGCGTTGTCGACCGCGCTAGGGTCGATAGACAGGCCGGCAGCCAGTTCGCCGTCGCGACTGGCGGTGACCCAGAACCGGTCAGCTCCTATTCCGGACGTGTCGTGGTCTTCGACGTAGGCAATGAACTCGTAGTTCCCGACGGCGTCCTCCCATGTGGGTTCCTTGTAGGTGGCTTTGCCGCTGAAGGATGCCCACCCGAACCCGTCGGCCCAACCAAGCGCCAACCCGACGACCTGATTCGACTTCAAGCGGTATAGGCCGTCCTCTGCGTGGCGGATGACCAGCAGTGAGCCCTGGATCTTGGTGCGCTTCTTGTTGTACTTCATCGTGTACCCGAAGTTCACCCGATCGCCATTGGCGCCTGTGTAGGTGCCGCCGCCGGTGGTGAAACCGAGCGAGGGATCGAACACCACCAGCACACTCTCAGAACTACCCGCGTAGTAACCGCCGGTGACGTTGGCGACTGTCGCATACGTGTTGACCCCGATGCCCGTGAAGTCACAAGCGACGGTGAGCAGGGCGCTGTAATCATTGGTGGGCACCGTTTCTGTCGAAACGCACTGCACGGTTGTCGCCGGCCCCGGCCCCACCGGTTCAAAGGTCATCGACACCTCTGCCCGATTGATGTCGCCGGGTGCTGCCTCGTATGCCGCATCATCAGGCATCGACTCGCGAACTGAAACCCTCAGCGTGAAGGGAGCGCTGGAATCGCTACCGGGGGCATCAACTTCAACGACCACGTCGTTGTCGGTGTCGAAGGCCACGGTGGCATCCTCGGCCTCCACGACGACCGTGGTGTCGGCCCGGCCCTCGCCCAGGTCATCATCGCTGATCGCCACTCGAACCAGGTAGGTGCCCGAAGGCATGCCTGCAGTTCCGCTCAGGGTCCAGGTACACGTTTGCATGTTGGTTGCAGTCGGTGGTCCGCAGGGGTTCGCGTTCAGGCTCAATCCATCCGGAAGACCTGCTACAAAGACGCCACCATCGACCTTCCAGCTGGCTTCCGCCTCGAGAACATCACTCGCCACATCGTCGGCACT
>CBDTUP010000355.1:0-2420 GCA_965363685.1 uncultured bacterium
TTGTGGTGGGTAGTTCAACTGATCGGAATAGGCGACGGCTTGACCTCGCTGCTCCGATTCTTCTGACGTGTCCGTCTATCGAATAGACCTTGCGTATGACGGCTCCGGCTTTCGGGGTTACGCCGTTCAGCCGAACGTCCGGACGGTGCAAGCCGAGTTGGATCGGGGTTTGCGATATCGAATCCCGGGGGTAGACACGGTGGTCGCTGGTCGTACCGATGCCGGAGTGCACGCACATGGGCAAGTGGTCAGCTTCGAGACGGACCAACCGGTGGATACGGTTCGGCTACGACGGTCATTGAACAAGATGCTCAACCCTGAGATTGCCATCAAGAGCATCACGGCGGCGCCGGATGACTTCAATGCCAGGTTCTCGGCCACATCCCGTACCTACAAATACCGGATAGATCGGGGCGACGTCATGGATCCGCGCTGGAGGCATTACGCCTGGCGGGTGGGATACCTTCTGGATCTGGAGAAGATGGTGGCCGCTTCACAGCACTTCCTCGGGACCCACGACTTCACGTCCTTCTGCCGGTTGGCAGCACGACGGTCACCCGTTCGGGAGGTGCGCTCCGTGGAATGGCGGGAGATCGACCAAGGGATCCTGGAGTTCGAGGTAACTGCGTCTTCCTTCTGTCATCAGCAAGTGCGATCGCTCGTCGCCGTTTGTGTAGACGTAGGGCGGGGCCGGGTCGCACCCGACTCAATCCCCACAATGATGACGGCTAGAGACCGATCGTTGGCCAGCGGCGCCGCCCCGGCCCACGGACTGACGCTGTGGAACGTTGGCTACGGCGACGTCGAGAGTGGCTAGCCGCGAGTCGCGACCCGCGAACTCCTCGGAATGAGCCGGCGGTTCCCGGCGTTGTTTCGGGCACATGTATCGGCCCGCTCATCTCTTCCGTGCCTTGTTGCTGCAACCGGAGGCTTATCGCCGGGTAGCGGCTCGCCGGCATGGATCTGATGTCTCGTCGGTGCTTTTCGTCCTCATTGTCTACGGCCTGCTGGCCGGATGGGCGATGTGGCTCGATCGTGCGTCGGGGGCCGGTTTCGAAACCGCTGCCGCTTTCGCAATCTGGGGGCTGCTGAGGTGGGTGCTCCTAGCTCTGCTTCTATGGTTCGTAGGTATTCACGGTTTCGAGGGAGAAGGCCGTCTCGGGGAGGTGTTTCGAGCAACGGCGTTGGCTCATGTCCCGTTGCTGCTTCAGATCATGCCGCTCGAAGTTCGTCTTGCCAACGTAGTGGCGGCGACCTGGTTCATCCTCGCCCTCGTCGTCGCCGCCCAGGTCGTCCTCGGGTTGTCGATCCGCCGGGCAGCGGGAACGGGGGTCATGGCCGCCGCCGGCCTCTTGATCGTCTCAAATGTATTCCTGATCCCGGTGGCGATCTTCGGGGTGGTCTAGGCGGCCGGTTGAGTGGCTGGGCCGATCGTAGCTCGCTTCTCCGTCGGGCTCCGGGGGTGCCATGAGCGCGCCAACTGGTAGGGAGCTAGCCGATCATACGTTTCTTGATGGCGCCGAGATTGAGCGTCCAGCCGAGTCCGATGGCCTTGTTCGTGATGATCGGTCCATCCGGGTTCCAGTAGGCGTCCCGTAGCCGCTCGGCGGTCGGCCGCCGGAAGTCGTAGGGCATGAAACCGGCCACGGTTCCCTGCCAGGTTCGCTCCTCGGCCGGCTTGCGAAGCTGTTGGACGAGGGCGATCGCTCCAAGTATGAGGAGGGCGATCCTCCAGAGATCCTTGGGGTTCAGGCGCTTCTTCTGCTGCTGTGTCTTGTCTTGTCCCATGTTGCCGAGGCTACCCCTTCCGCGGCGACCTGCTGAAGGGAATCTCCAGCTGTGACTGGAAGTCCCTGCGGTCCTGCGGCGCCCACCCGGTCGCGAGCCCGATCCCCCGAGTCGGTGTCCTTTGATGAAACTATACTTCCAGCCTCTTATCAGATATGATAAGTAAGTGGACAGCCTGAGCCAGACCCTGCAGCGAGTTCTGACCTCTGCGGCCCGACTGCAGGAGGTGGTGCCCGATGCCGTCCTGGTTGGAGGAGCGGCTGCTGCTCTGCACGCAGGTCATCGGGATTCCTTCGATCATGATCACGTCCTCGCGGATCTCGTCGATCGGTATGAAGCAGTGTTGGAGGCGGTAGAGGCCACCGAAGGGTGGGCGACGTCCGTGCGAGCTTCAAAGCCGCCGTTCACGATCATGGGTCGACTCGATGGCGTCGAGGCCGGCCTGCGACAGATGCGGCGCACCCGACCGCTCGAAACGTACGAGGTTTCGGTCGGTGAAGGTGTCTCGGTGGTTGCTCCGACTGCACCGGAAGCCCTCCGCGTCAAGGCATTTCTTGTTGTGCAGCGCAACGTGGTCCGTGACTATCTAGACGTGGTGGCACTTTCAGATCACGTCGGTCACGACATGGCGG
>CBDTUP010000356.1:0-2405 GCA_965363685.1 uncultured bacterium
TCGAGCGCCCGGCTCGCCGACTGGACCGAACGCATCTCGATCCAGTGGCCGAGCAGCATCACGTCCAGCAGCGTGGCCAGCTCCCAGTAGAACGGCTTGCCAACAAGCCCGAGCGAGACTGCCAGGCTGTACCCGTAGGCCACGGTGATGGCCAGCGAGATCAGGACCATCATCCCCGGCATTCGGTCGCGCAGCTCCCGGTAGCCGCCTTTGAGGAACACGGTGCCGGCGTAGAAGAACAAGACGGTCGCCAGGATCGGACTCACCCACCCGTCACCGGAGAACGTGACGGCGTCATAGCCGAACCACTCCTGGATCTGGGTCGAGAAATAGAGGATTGGGACGGTGAGCGCCAGGCTCACCCACAACCGGTCACGGAACATCTCGGGGCTGTGACCCTCATGCTTGTCGTGGCCTTGATGGCCGGAATGGCCGGTCGCAGACATCCCGTCGGGTTCGTGATGGTGCATCTCGGTGTGCGCTGTCATATGTGACTCCATTGTTGCGTTGGTCCTGTTCTACACCTTCCAGCCGACTGTAATGTCAAGTACTAATCTCACGGCATGCAGATCGGCGAACTAGCTCGTGCCACCGGCGTCAACACCAAGACCATCCGCTACTACGAGGAGATCGGGGTCCTCCCCCCACCCGAACGCGCCCCCAACGGCTACCGGACCTACGACCCCAATGCCGCCGACCGGATTCGCTTTGTTCGCGATGCCCAAGCCACTGGGCTCACTCTCCAAGAAATCGGCGCGATCCTCGAACTCCGCGAACAGGGTGCCTCCACCTGCCACCACGTTCTCGACCTCCTCGACCACCACCTCGAAGATCTCAACACCCGCATCACCGCCCTACAGCAAACCCGACGAGAACTGGAGGGAATGATCCGCAAGGCCCGCCGCCTCGACCCCGCCGACTGCACCGACCCCAGCCGCTGCCAGACCATCTTCCCAGCCCACTCCCTCACACCTCGCAACGTATCTTCAGAATTGCACGACGCGCCGCTACCGCACCGGCACTGACACCATCTGCGGGCTAACCGCGCTCGCGGAGGGTCACCTCCCATTGCACTGCCCGCTCTTGCGGACCCCAGGTCGACTTGAAGAACTCGAGGATCGACAGCACTTCCATCTCAGAGAGGACGTCCCCAAACGCCGGCATGCGGCTCTGAGAGAACTCCGAGCCCTCCAGAATGATCTCGACCAGCAGGTCGTCGCCGTGGTGCCAGGTATGCCCTGTCGAGTCCTGCGGAGGAGGAGGGAAACTGCCGTCGGAGTTCATCACCTGCCAGTTGGGGTCTCCCTCGAGATCCGAGCCGTGACAGGAAGAGCAGTAGCGGGCATACATGTCTGCTCCGGCGGCGACCATGTCAGCATCCAGGCCTGGGAAAGAGTCCGCCCTCGGCGATGTCAGCCCACCAGACGGCGACGACGCGTCGACAACTGTGGACGGGTCCTCCCCGACGGAGCATCCGGCCGTCGCGATCAAGAGGCCGATGAGAACAGCCATCAATCGGGTTCGCATCCGATCAGGGTATGTGAGCTGCTCGACTAGGGCGGGTACGGCTCGAACCCCTCCCGGCGTTGCACATCGCGCACGAAAGCGACAATGGCCTCCACCTCTGAGTCGGAGAGACCATCGAGAGGCGGCATCGGCCCGAATGACCAATGGTGCTGGGTTACACCTCGGCGTACCGCTAACAAGAACGCCGCATCGCCGTGGTGGCCGGGCTCGTACACCTCAGACAAGTGAGAAGGGCCACGTTCCGTACCGCGAAGGTCGGCACCATGACAGGAGGCACACGCTTCGGCGTACAGTTCGCTCCCGGCAGCGATCAAGGCCGGATCCGAAGGCTGGTTCCCGCCTCCATCCGCAGCGCCAGACCCCGAGCAGGCGCTCAGAACGACGGCAGCCAAAAGGATCAGCAAACGAAACGCTCGCAGTCGACGCCCCTTCCTCATTCCGTCGAGATGCTAACGCAGAGGACTCATCGCAGGCCCTCCTCCGAGCGCAATCCTTTAACGAATCTTGATGTTTGGCCCGGAAGTTGCTGAATGTCCATCGGCAACACTTCCGGTCATGACAGCAAAGCAAGGAGAACAACAGTGATGTGGGGTTACGGAATGTGGTGGAGCAGTCTGATCTGGCTGATCTTGATCGCAGCGCTTGTCTGGACATTGGTCACCACCAATCGCCCCGGTCGATCCAACCGCGCCGGCGCACTCGAGATCCTCGAAGAGCGTCTGGCCCGCGGAGAAATCGATGCCGAGACCTACCGGACTACCCGGACAGAACTAGAGAGGAACTGAAACATGAACAACAAGAGGAAACTCATCATCGCAGCGGCGACTGTAGCCGTTCTAGCGATACCGACAATGGCCTGGGCCTTCACCGGTCCGCTG
>CBDTUP010000357.1:0-2405 GCA_965363685.1 uncultured bacterium
CGACCGGCACGAAGACCGGCACCCACTACAACCTGGAGTTGGGTGGAGAGACGGCGATCATGGTCAAGGACCGCTTCGTGTCCGCTTATGCCAGCCCTGAGTACACCGTTGGCGTCGGTGGATCCGGCGGCGGGATCCAGCAGTACGTGTACGCGCAGAACCATCCCGGCCTGCTCGATGCGGCGATACCGCAGTACTCGTACCCCGACATGGTCACGCAGACCATTCACATCGGTGACTGTGAACTGTTGGAACGGTGGATGGACTTCGAACTGCTCACCGAGGGTGATCTGACCTGGGCGAACTGGGAGAACCGGACCTGGCTCGAAGGCCTCAACGCTTCGAATACCGTGTCAAACGGATTCGGAGCCGTGATGCCGCCCGGATATCCAGCCGGCTCTTCCGAGTGCATCGAAGGTTGGCGGGGGCTTTCTCCGCTGGCATTGAATCCCCACTTCGGTACCGCGCCGGGGATTTCGCCGGCCGACCAGGCTGCCACCGAGTGGTCTCACTATGCCGACCTGATCAACATCTACGGCTATGCGGCCGACGGATTTGCGGCCAGCACGTGGGACAACGTCGGCGTGCAGTACGGACTGCAGGCCTTGCTCGATGGGAACATCAGTCCCGAAGAGTTCCTGGACCTCAACGCCAACGCCGGTTCGTGGAAGAACGAACCCGAGATGGTGCAGGAAGGCTGTCCGTTCCTCTCGCCGTTGTGTGGGTTGGTCGACCCGACGGTTTCGCCTCCGTTCCCGGGTATCTGGCCTGATCAGATCGATGTGTGGTCGGCGCGCAACATGAACCTATCGCCGGACGGCGGTTTGACGCCTGCCCCACGCAAGGAAGCGGATCCCGGTGCTATCGACTCTGCCTTCTCGAGTGGGATGGTCAACGTCGGAGCTATCGAGATTCCGATGATCGACTGGCGCAACTACCTGGAGCGCGAATTGAACATGCACAACTCGCATCAGTCTTTCGCCTCGCGCCAGCGTCTTCTCAACCATGACGGAGATGCGTCCAATCAGGTGATCTGGTTCACGGACGACGGAGCGTTCGATCAGACGCCGATGGCGTTCGAGGTGATCGACGAGTGGATGGCCAACATCGCGGCCGATCCCAAGCGTCGGGTGGCGGAGAACAAGCCGGCCGCCGCGGTCGATTCGTGCTTCGACGCAGCCGGCGAGCTCATCTATGCAGGAACCGACGCGTGGTCCGGCATTCTCGATCACGGTGATCCGGGCCCATGCACCTCGGCGTTTGAGATCTACTCAACGTCGCGGATCGTGGCGGGAGCGCCGATCACGGGTGATGTCTTCAAGTGCGAGCTTCGGTCCGTGGACGAGGCGATCGCTTCCGGTCTCTACGGTTCCTGGACCCCCGACTCCGCGCAGGTGGACATGCTGAAGGCGATCTTCCCGACGGGAGTTTGTAACTACTAGCCGACGAAGAGAGGGGGTCGGGCCAAACCGACCCCCTCTCTGAGTTTCCTGTCAATGCGGCACCCCATTTCTGATGCCTTGCATTGACAGGAAACACTCTGGGTGTCGGTGGGCTTAGGATCGGTGCATGAATCTTGGATTTGGACTACTCAGTGCCCAGCTCCGTCCAGGTGAGGACGACTGGTCGACGGCATACGACGAGACCATCAAACTGACCGTCGAGGCGGAACGACTCGGCTACTCCTCTGTGTGGACTACCGAGCACCACTTCGTCGACGACGGCTACATGCCCTCCCTTCTCGTCGTGAGCGCGGCGCAGGCGGCCGCCACCCGGTCGATCGAGATCGGGACCGGAGTCATCCTGGCTCCACTCCACGACCCGATCCGGTTGGCCGAGGACGCGGCGACCGTCCAGTTGCTCAGCAAGGGCCGTCTGCTCCTGGGCCTCGGCCTCGGGTGGAACCCGATCGAGTTCGAGGCGCTGGGCGCCGATCTTCGCCGGCGCGGCAAAGCGATGGATGAGATCCTCGACATCCTCCCGAAAGCCTGGACCGGTGAACCGTTCCGGCACCAGGGATCCGTCTACGACCTGCCGGAGGTCGGTGTGCGTCCGGCTCCCGACCGGCCGATCCCGATCGTGATCGGTGGAAGCGCCGAACCCGCCATCCGTCGTGCAGCCAGGATGACCCAGGGGGTCTTCGCGAATGCGCCGGCTGGGAGATTCATCCAGCAAGTCGAGTGGGCTCTCGATGAGTTGGAGCAGGCCGGCCGTGACCCCGCCGATTTCCGATTCATCCACTACTCGGTCTTGTACCCGGCAGAAACCGAGCAGCTCGGGTGGGCCGAGATCGGAGAGCATGTTTGGTCGATGTCCTGGAAATATGAGGACATGGAACCATCGGCAACCCGCTCGGGGCCGGTCAGGCACGCCCCCGAGATGACCGACGCTGACGCTCACAAGCT
>CBDTUP010000358.1:0-2393 GCA_965363685.1 uncultured bacterium
GGAGTGTCTGCTGGCGAGGAAGCGCCGTGCGTTTGCCCTTTACGAGGAGTGCGAGTCGATGGTTGAGGCGTTCGGCGATCTGTTGCGGAGAGAGAGCGCTCACTCTGGCGGCCGCCAGTTCGATAGCAAGGGGAACACCATCGAGCCTGTAACAGATCTCGGCGCAAGCGGCAGCATTGTCTCTGCTCAGCAAGAACTCACGATCGACGAGCCGGGCCCGATCGACGAACAGGGAAATCGACTCGATGGCACCCAACACGTCGGGGTCGGGATCGACTCCCGAGCTCGGAAGTGGCATGGGTGGTAATGCCCACACCATCTCGCCGGAAACACCCAATGGTTCCCGACTCGTCGCAAGCAACCGCACTTCGGGACAGGACCGCAGCAGTCGGTCCGCTAGTGCAGCCACTCCCTCGATGAGGTGCTCACAATTGTCCAGTATTAGCAGGAGGTTCTTGTGGGAGGCCACCTCCAGCAAGGTCCTCTCGATCGGGCGGTCAGCTTGTTCTTGAACGCCCATCGCCACGGACACCTGCTTAGGGATCAACTCTGGATCGCTCAGTGCTCCCAGTTCGACAAACCACACTCCGTCCCGGTATTGGTCGATCGAATCGGCCGCCACCTGCAAGGCCATGCGGGTCTTGCCGACACCTCCGACGCCCGTAAGCGTCAGGAGTTTGACCTCGTTCAGCAGACTGGCGACCTGGCCGATTTCCTTCTTCCTGCCGACGAATGACGTGAGCTCGAGTGGCAGATTGTTGGGAAGTTCGTCCAAAGTCCGCAACGGAGGGAAGTCCTGGGTCAGCTCTGGATGACGAATCTGGAAGATGAATTCCTGTGTCGAGAGATCCTTGAGACGGTGTTCGCCTAACTCCATCAGGGTGACCGGGTCGGGCAGCTGATCGGCGACGATTTGCGCGGCTGCCGACGACACCAGCACCTGCCCCCCGTGAGCGGCGGCCATCAGCCGGGCTCCCCGATTCAAAGCCGGTCCGAAATAGTCACCTTCTCGCTCTTCGGCTTCTCCGGTGTGGAGCCCCATCCGCACCCTGACCACTGCCTCTCCCCAGTCGGCGCGACCCAACATACGCTGAGCCGCTACGGCACCGGAGACAGCATCGCCGGCCCGGGCGAAGGCAGCCGCGAAAGCATCGCCGGCCGTGCTAAACACATAGCCGCTATGGCTCTCGATAGTCGAGCGCATCAGCCGGTCGTGTGTGGCGAGCGAATCCCTCATCGATTCAGGGTGCTCCTGCCACAAGCGGGTCGAGCCCTCGATATCGGTAAAGAGGAATGTCACGGTTCCGGTCGGGTATTGCGTCATCAGTCAAACCCCCACCAAAACCTACAGGACCATTCGCCCGCAAGACAGAACAACCGATGATCAGAGGCAGAGGGTGCTCGTCGCTCGCCACGGACCCGAGTCCTAGGTGACACTACGGCTCCAACGCCACCACGTAGATAGCCACGTTTCCTCCGGCGACGATCTTCTCACGCTCGATGCCGAGACCGACCTCGCTCACCACGCTCGGGACACCGCCGGAAACCTCGAAGCTCCTGTACCCCGAGTAGTGGCCTGAGAACCGCTCGATGACCGTAGACAACGCACGAAACGTCGGACCCTTCCATCCCCGCAGCGACCCGAAACGGAAATCAATGAACAGCAAGCGGCCATCCAACTTTGCGACCCGGACCATCTCTGTGATCAATGCCGTCCTGGCATCTGCGGGAACCTCGTGGAGCACCATCGACGTCGTAATCAAATCGAAACTGGCACGATCAAACGGCAGAATGCCGTCCTCGGTGAGGTGGAGCTCCGCCCGATCCCCCAGGCGAGCCCTGGCTTTCTCGAGCATCGACGCCGACACATCGACCCCTACGACCGTGCAACCAGCCTCGACATAATGAACCATGCCGGTCCCCGTGCCACAACCAACATCGAGCACCTGCCACGTTGGATGCGGCGGAACCACCTCAAGAGCGACCCTGCGAACCCCAGCCTGCATTGGCTCGATGAGCCGGTCATACACCGCGGCAATACGCCGATATGGATCCTTGGCACTCATAGTGTGAGCGTAGAGCACCCATCACAGCCATGCCCGGACAAGAGCGGCGATAGCACGACACAGCAGATGTTCTCTTTCTCGATCTTGGGGGTACCTCGCAGGCGTGAGGTCGCCGCGAATATGCGTCGCTTCGAGGGACTATCCGGTTTGATCGCGCAAGAGTCCAAGTCAACCGACTCCTTTGCTCATGGCGAACAACATTGCGGAAAGGAGAACCGTAGCGGTCACCGCCGTCACGGCCGGACTGGCCATGCAACTGACCGGCCTGGACGAATTATCCGTGCAGGTCTGGTCCGCGCTCCTGATTGCCGTCGGTATCATCATCCT
>CBDTUP010000359.1:0-2199 GCA_965363685.1 uncultured bacterium
CGACAAATAGAGAAAGACCGGAGCGATGTCGTCGCCAGTCGGAAGGGAATCCTGGTCCTCATCTGGAAACGCTGCTGCCCGCATCGGGGTTGCAGTACCGCCTGGATTGACGGAGTAGACCCGCCCCACTCCGCCCCACTCGTCGGCCAGTACCGCGACCCACCCTTCGATCGCGTGTTTAGCAACCGAGTACGCACCCCACCCGGCCCTGCCCCGGCGACCGACCGAACTCGACGTCACGATGACCGTTGGATGCCCGGAAGCCGTTAGTAGTGAATCGAGTCGCTGGTGGAGCAGTTGGATGGCCGTGACATTCAGTTCCAGCACCGACCGCCAGGTGCGTTCCTCGTAATCGCGGAGCGCAACCTGTGGCGATCCCAGGATTCCGGCGTTGTAGATCGCCACATCGATGTGATCGGTTTCCTGCTCGAGGTGTCCGGTCAGGAGGTCGCGGCCTGCCTGTTGTGAGAGATCGGCAGGCATATAGCCCGCCAAGTCGGTGATCTGTCGCTTGCCGGTGGGGAACACTGTGGCGCCATTTGCGACCAGTTGCCGGCACAGTGCAAGGCCGATGCCCGAGGAGGCCCCTGTGATGAGCACGTTTCTGGATGTCAGCAGCACGCGGAAAGGCTAGCCATCGCAACCGTGGTGGGGCCTTGTAGGGCCCAAACTGGGGTGCGGTGGTAGGAATGTGGCGGAATGTGGTTGACAAGTGGGGACAAATGGGGCAAAGTGGGGCGCACAGGAGAATCAGACCATGAGTGACAGGGCGAGTGTGGAGTGTTCGTCGGAGAGTTTCAGCACACGTTGGATGGTAAAGGACGGGTCGTGTTGCCCGCCCGATTCCGTGCTGCGCTCGAGAACGGCTGTGTTCTCACCAAAGGCCAGGACGAGTGCGTATTCGTCTGGTCGACCGACGACTGGCAGGAGGAAGCGGAGCGAATGAAGAAGCTTCCCCGCACCGACCGCCGATTTCGCGGCTATGCCCGTTCCTTCTTCTCAGGTGCCGTCCCACAGGACTTGGACGGGCAGGGTCGGGTCACGATCCCGCAGAACCTCCGATCCTATGCGGGCCTCGACAAAGAACTCGCAGTCGTTGGTGTTGCCGAACGGATCGAGATCTGGGACGTCGAGCGGTGGCAGGAGGTCTCTGCAGAGGCCGACGACCTCTACGCGAATGTGGAGGAGGCATTTAGCGACTACGGCATTTGACAGGCCGGCTGGACCGTCTGGTCCATCGCCAGCCCCCCGGTTACCAACGGAAGGCCCCTTTCTCCGCCCGCTTCCTTTGGTGCCAGCGCCCGGGGGGCTGGCCATGGATCAAGACCCGAAACGGAAATACCACCAACCGGTAATGACGAGGGAGATCGTGGAGTTGTTTGAGCCGATCGAAGGGGGAGTGCTGGTAGACGCCACGTATGGTGGTGGCGGGCATTCCGCAGCGCTGCTTGCTGCATACCCCGAGATCGAGATCATCGGCATCGATCGTGATTCCGACGCGCTCGAGGAGCCTGCCCCCGAGCGGGTGCGGCTGGTTCAATCTGCCTTCTCTTCCCTTGACGAGATCCTCGATGATCTCTCCATTTCGGAGATCGTTGGCGCGTTGTTCGATCTTGGTGTGTCTGGTCACCAGTTGGACGATCCGGCTCGGGGATTCTCATATCGTGCCGCGGGCCCGCTCGACATGCGGATGGGTCCCGATGCCGCCCATACTGCCGAGGAGATCGTCAACGAATGGTCGAAACGCGATCTGGCCGAGACCATCTCCAGGTTCGGAGAGGAGCGGTTCGCTTCCCGAATAGCGGCGGCGATCGTAGCTGCCAGGCCGATTACCGACACACTGGCTCTCGCCGACATTGTCAAGAACGCTATCCCGGCGGCGACGCGCCGCACTGGAGGTCACCCCGCCAAGCGCACATTTCAGGCGATCAGGATTGCCGCCAATGGTGAACTCGCCGAGTTGACCGACGGCTTGACCGCCGCACTCAGGAGGTTGGCACCGGGAGGCCGTTGTGTGGTCATGTCATATCACTCGCTGGAAGATCGCATCGTCAAGCGGACATTCAGGGAGCAGGCGCAGGGCTGCATATGTCCGCCTGAGTTTCCTGAATGCCGGTGCGGCAGGACTCCCGTTGTACGGCTCATCGGTCGCAAACCTCTCCGGCCCCGCGACGACGAAATAGCCGAGAATCCGCGGGC
>CBDTUP010000360.1:0-2124 GCA_965363685.1 uncultured bacterium
CGGTCGGCTCTGTGAAGGGATAGATCTGACTGAGCGGGTCCTCTCTGAGGAAAACAGACTGAGACGACGCAACTGGCTGGCGATGGCTCTCGCTACCTTGGCGATGCTGTTCAGCTGCTTTCCCTATGCGGCGGCCTTTGCCGACTCTGAAGGGGAGTCCGGCACGATCGACATGGCCTTGGTTGGGATGGGTCTCGTTGTTGCACCGTTTGTCTTCGTTCTGCTTGCGTTCGTTTCGGACAGCAAGTTGGCGCCAGAGCGGGTAATGCAATCGATGGTGTCGCTGCCGCTTGTCGGCCTGGGGGTCGGGCTCCTCTCCGGCCGTCGGGGCGACCGCTGCTTCTGGCGCCGGAGTGGCACTATGTGTGAACCCACCTGACGCCCCTATGTGTATCGGTGGCGAATGGGGGCGGTGGCACTGACGGTCGCTCACACAACGATCCTTCTGATTGCGGTCACCCCGGCGGGAGTCTTCACGGGCCTCCTGCCGTTGATGATGGTTGGCTTCGCCGACGAATACCTGCTGTGGGGAGCGGCCCGGGCACGCGAATCTGGCTGAACGACCAAGGCGAGAACAGCCTCGATGGGTGCAGTTCAGTCGTGGATTAGAGAGGACCAATTGATCGGTTGGTTGTGATCCAATCGACTCTCCGCCGGAGGCATCGGGTACTTCAGTCCGTTGCCGCAGTTGAACAGGACAACCTGATCAGTTCGATCAATTTGTCCTGTTTCGAGAGCCTGCAGGTAAGCGGCGAGCGTGGCCGCACCTTCCGGACTCATCAGCAGACCGTCTTCGGCCGCCGCCCGAATCTGGGCTTCTTCGATGGCTGAGTCTTCAACGGCGATCGCGAACCCTCCGCTGTCCCGAACCGCATGGAGTATCAGGAAGTCGCCGATCGCGACCGGAACCCGGATTCCGGCCGCCACGGTGTGCGCGTCTTCCCACAGGTCGGCGTGGTCGGCTCCGTCCTCCCATGCTTTGACGATGGGCGCACAACCTGTCGCCTGGACGGCGACCATCCGCGGTCTCTTGGCTCCCAACCACCCGATCGCCTCGAGTTCCTCGAATGCTTTCCACATGCCGATCAAGCCGGTTCCGCCCCCGGTCGGATAGAAGATGGCGTCCGGCACCTGCCAGCCGAGCTGCTCGGCCAGTTCGAGACCCATAGTCTTCTTGCCTTCGATCCGGTAGGGCTCTTTGAGCGTGGAAGCGTCGAACCAATCCATGGTTTGCTTGCCCTGGCCAACGATGCGGCCGCAATCGTGGATCAGGCCGTTGACCCGGAACGTACGTGCTCCTTGCATGGCCATCTCGCGGACGTTCACCTCCGGAGTGTCATCGGGGCAGAACACGAAGGTCTCGATTCCCGCCCTACTTCCGTAAGCGGCCAGTGCGGCGCCTGCGTTACCATTCGTCGGCATGGCCATCCGGGTGATTCCGAGTTCCTTGGCCATCGAAACGGCCAGCGCCAAACCGCGAGCTTTGAACGATCCGGTCGGTAGACGACCTTCGTCCTTGACTAGAACCCGGTGGGCGCCTACCTGTCCACCAATCCTGTCGAGTGAGATGAGCGGAGTGGCCTGCTCTCCGAGTGACACGATGTTTTCGGTCCGGCGGACCGGCAGAAACTCGCGATACCGCCACAGGTCGGCCGGTCGCCGGGAGAGAGCATCTTTGTCGAGTGCAGCCTGCGCGGCTTCGAGGTCGTATCGAACCAGCAGTGGCTTGCCGGCATCCGACAACCCGGCTACCTCATCGGCGGGATAGCGCTCCCCGGTCGCACTGCACTCGAGATGGGTAACAAATGTGGCCCGATCCTCAGTGAGATTCTCCGACGAATACATCAGGCCTCCGGGCTCGCCAATGGCCAACGGCTTCGCTACCCATTCACGATCTTGTCGAACCCAACGCCGACCCAATAGGCGAGGCCACCGCCGGCGCCTGCGATCAGAAGGTTCTCCAGGGCCGCACGTATCGGCTTGCCACGTGTTGCCCACGTCTTGATCGCCCCCACGATCAACAACCCGGTCACGGAGCCGATGCCTGCCGCTAGCAAACCTGGCCCGGGGGTGGTAAAGACGGCAAATGGAATGACCGAGGGAGCTGCGCCGAGCAGGAACAGC
>CBDTUP010000361.1:0-2083 GCA_965363685.1 uncultured bacterium
AACCCAGATTGCCAGTGCCAGTGCGTTGGGTATGTCGATGATCCGCAATGCGATCCAGGTGAACCCGGCCGATGCCGCCGCCAGCAGCAACCGCGAGTAGACGTACCCGCCGGTCTTCTCGACTGCTATCTCCCAGATCCGGGTCATCTCACGTTGCCGGTCGGGAGTGAAGACGCGCAGAACCACTCGCCTGAACTTCGGCCCCTCGGCCACCAAATAGAAGGCGAACAAGGCGACGGTTAACCCGGTGATGACGGCGCCCAGCAGGGCCGAGCCGAAACCCAGAACACCCGATGCCACATCGGAACCGTAATCCGATAGCAGCTTGCCGAAGTCCGGGGATCCGCCCTCGAACATCGTCTGGGAGAGATCCACCTCGAGCCAATCGTCGAGGAAGTGGGTGACCTCATTGACATAGTCCGGCAAATCCGCAGCAATGGCAGTCCCCTGATCGATTATCGCCGGCACCATGACGGCGATGAAGGCGATCACAATCACCGCGGATACGACGAACACAACCCCGGTGGCCGCTCCCCGTTTCCACCCGCGCCCGGCGAGATACTGGACGGCCGGCTCCAGCGCGAAAGAGACGAAGACGGCCAGCAGGAGAGCGAGTATCAAACCGGTTACCCGGCTGAGCAGCCAGAGTGCGGCGGCCGTCACCAGCAGGGCAAAGATCGTGTACCAGACCCCGCGCCGGAACCAGGTCGGCGTGGCTTCTGCTCCAGACTCACTCATGCTCCGCGCAGCATAAGCCTAAGGACCATTCGATCCGAGGATTGGTTCCTCCACGATTCCTCCGAGCGTGTTGTCGGGATACCACGAATCGCTCGCCGGGCCCCGAGATTATCTTCCGATTTGCCGACCACGGAGAGAGAGGATCGGTGTAGTTTAAGGGCAGGCATCTTTGGTGCCGGGCAAGCGGGAGGAGAAATCATGAAGAAGGCGCTGATCGCGCTGCTGGCGATGCTGCTCGTAGTTGCAGTGGTGCCGGCGGCCTCGGCCGGAGCCGGCGGCGGTCCCAAACCCGACTACTACGTAGATGAGGCCGAGCTGCCGTTCGAGGCTCTGCCGGGAGCGACCGCCTATTGGGGCGTGCACTCCGGGGCAGGATATCGAGTCGAGGTCCCCGACAATTGGAACGGCGACCTGGTCATGTGGGCCCATGGATTCCGAGGAACCGGCCTCGAATTGACCGTTGACAACCACCCACTCCGCGAGCTGCTGATCCCATCCGGGTATGCATGGGCAGCGTCGAGCTACAGCCGCAACGACTACGACATCACAACGGGTGTGCAAGATACCCATGCGCTGGTGCAGCGATTCAATGGGCTGGTCGGCAATCCCGACAAGGTCTACCTGGTGGGCGCCTCCATGGGCGGCCATATCACCGCGGTGTCGATCGAGCAGTATCCGAATACCTATGACGGGGCCATGCCGTTCTGCGGGGTTCTCGGCGACTACGAACTCTTCGATTTCTTCCTGGACTTCAATCTGGCCGCCCAGCAGCTCGGCACCGGAACCTCGACCTACCCGATCGACGCTGCCTCGTATCTATTCGGAACCGTTCCGACGATCAAAGCCAACCTCGAGTCCCTGCCCGGCGGATGGCCGGTATTGCTGAACGGCGACGGAATGAACCTGAAGAACCTGACGGAACTCCGCTCGGGCGGTGATCGACCCAACTTCGATGAAGCTTGGTTCTTCTGGAACAGCTTCCCCGACTTCGCTTCTGGACCCGGCAACTTCCTCTTTGATCTAGCCGTCGGTGACGGGACTCTTCCCCGAACTCCCGGCGTCGGTCTGGACAACACAGATACCGTCTATCAGTTCGACACGGATCCGGCATTGACTGCCGAGGAGGAGGCATTCAATCAGGACATCTTCCGGATCTCCGCCGATGCTCAGGGGCGGCACAAGGAAGGACTCGCCCAGGTTCCGACGATCTCGGGCGACATTTCGATCCCGGTCCTGACGCTCCACAACCTCGGGGACTTGTTCGTGCCCGTGCACAACGAGGTTGTTTACGCGGAGCGGGTGGCGGCGAACGGCAAGTCGGATCTGCTGGTGCAACGGGCCATCC
>CBDTUP010000362.1:0-2066 GCA_965363685.1 uncultured bacterium
CGAACACCGCGGCGGGAACCCGGTAGTGCTTGTTCCCGGCGGACACCTCCACGGTTCCGGGCACGCGGGCTTGTGACATCATCCACATGAAGTCATCCGACCCGTAGTCCTCGAGCATCACTTGCTCCGGTACGCCGTGGTGCAAGGTCGACCCTTCTTCACCGATCACCGTCCGCTCACGGTTCTTCTGGCGGCTCGCCTCTGGAGTGACGAAGACGTAGAGAATCCGGGCATCTTCGAGGATTTCGGGTGAGAGAAGCGACAGCGAGTATCGGTACCCATACGGCGGCAACGGTGGACAGGCCGCTGCGGCGGGCATTCCCCTGGCAAATTCGATCAGCACCGTGCCTTCGGGACCCGCCGACGGTCCGTCGACCTCTGCCTGCACCGCCCGGGCTTCTTCCAGGATGGCCTCGCCGAGCCTTCGACGTGTCCGATCATCCAGGCGCGACAAAGCGGGATCTGCTCCCACCAGCCGTCGAGCCTCAGCCATCCTGTTCACTACCCACTCACCAGGGTGCGGGACATCGCCGGCACCGACGAGCAGCGACCGGTAGTCATCATTGATCAACTGGGTGAGAGTTCCCCAATCTCGCCGGTCGAGGAATGGTCCGTCATCGGCAAAGAACGGTGGATCAATCCCAACTGCGATCGCCTCCTCTGAGATTCGACGCATCAAGTGGACGTATGGGAAGTCGTCGACCTGTTGGAGCGGGCCCAACCCGAAAGCCGACTCTCGGGCCTCGTCGGTCATACTCTCCAAGTACCTACGAATCTCGGACTTGCCGGACGCGGGTAGCGCCAGCAGCAGCAAGGTCTTGATCATCTAGGTGCACTCCGAGCGTCGACAACTGCCTACCGTGCGGTCGAAATTACACCGTTGCGACGATTCCTCGCGGCGGTCCCGGTCTGTCGGTGAATCCCTCAAACTGACTGCGGCAACTGCCGATGAACTCAGGGTGCAAACCGTGAGCCCTTTTCCTCCGCCGCCGCCGGTTAGCGGGTCGGCTGCCCGTGTCGCCGCCGACCTGTTCGCCAACGTCACACGTGTGTTTCGAGGCAAACCCGATCAGACCCGTCTGGCGTTGGCAGGACTACTGTCCGGGGGCCATCTGTTGATAGAGGATGTGCCGGGAGTCGGAAAGACTCTTCTGGCCAAAGCAATCGCCAAGTCCGTAGGGGGGAATTTCAGAAGAATCCAGGGTACGCCGGATCTTTTGCCGGCCGACTTGACCGGTGTGACGGTTTACAGAAGGCATTCGGAGGCATGGGAGTTCCAGCCCGGTCCACTTTTTGCCAACGTTGTCCTCATCGACGAGATCAACCGCGCAACGCCGCGGACGCAGTCGGCCACTCTCGAAGCAATGGAAGAACGACAAGTATCGGTAGACGGTCGGACTCACTCGCTTCCAGATCCTTTTCTCCTGATCGCAACGCAAAATCCGTATGAGCATGCCGGTACATTCCCGCTTGTTGAGGGGCAACGAGATCGCTTCGCTTTGGTGCTCGAGGTCGGCCTTCCGGATCGAGACTCTGAGCGCGAGCTATTGGCAGGCAAGGGGGGCGTGGAATCGCTGCACCGACTCCAAGCGGTAACTGATCCCAAGAAGCTTTCGACGGCAATCGACGAGGTCGGCCGCGTCCCCGTTCACCACGCGGTAGCCGAGTACATCCTCGATATCACTTCCGCAACCCGTTCACATCCGATGATTTCGCTGGGAGCCTCGCCACGTGCGAGCCTATCTCTCCAGAGTGTCGCGCAGGCTCATGCGACGGTGGTCGGTCGAACATTCGTCGCTCCCGATGATGTGAAGCGGGTGGCGGCGGCGGTCCTGGCCCATCGGGTGATCCTCTCTGGAGGAGATCTGCGATCGGCTACCGCTCTGGTTGAAGAGATCGTTGACGGCATCAACGTCCCAACCGGCTGAAATGGACCGACTCTCGAGGATCCCGATTCTGCCCACAAGAGGAGGCCTAGCTCTCGCCCTGATTGGCTTCGGAGTCTTCGGGGCCGCGCAAACCACCGGCGCCGGGTGGCTGCAGTTTACGACCGACCGCCAGCAATA
>CBDTUP010000363.1:0-2023 GCA_965363685.1 uncultured bacterium
GCTTTGCGGTAGTGGTCGCGTGCCTCCACCAGCATCCTCTCGACCGCCCGCTCCTGTTCATCGGTCAGGGGTTCGGGTTGATGGTTCGTGAGGATGTCGTCCATACGTTCCTGGGCCAGCGCCAGGGCATCTTTCTTGCCCGACTCGAGCCAGGTTGGATAGGCCTCTTCGTCTGCAGCCTTCGGGAAGAAGTGTTCGTCTCTCCAGTGTTCCCGGGTGTGAGCCGAGTTGAGGAAGTGACCGGGAACCGGGCCTACATCATTGATCAGATCAATAGCCAGCGACTCGCTGTTGACGTCGATTCCCCCAAGCAAGCGGCCGATCCAGCCGGCGATGTCATCGTCCAGGATGGAGAGCACCGGGTCGTAAACCAATTCCGCCATGGTCCCACCTTGGAAGATGTGCAAGTTGCCTCCAGACACGGCTGCAATAAGCGTGCCGAGAGACTTCTCGTAGGCCGTCTGGTAGTCGAACTTCTTTGAGAGGCTGGTGAATCCGGCGCTTGTGCACGACGGTATCTCGTAGTGACGAAGTAGCTGATTCATTCCGACGTGGGCGAGCGAGTTGACCACCGAGGCGAAGAGAGGGCTTCCGCGCCGCATGTCCATGGGCTTGAAGCCGTACTGGATCGAGAAGGGCGCTCCCGGTTTGATGAGCTGAGTCAGTACCGCCCAACCCATCACAGTCGCCGAGGCCATAACCAGGTTCCCGGCCATCGTGGCCGGTCCTTCTGCCCCCATCGTCACGCCAACACAAGGCTGAATCGGCATCCCCGCCTCGACGTACCTGAAAGTGACGTCGATGGAACCCTTGTGGATTGCCAGCGGTGAGGCCGTGTCCATCTCGGGTTCGAGGTTGATGCCGAGGTCCTTTGCCAACTGAATGGCGAAGATGTCGCAGTCCTTCGAGTAGCCGTAGTGCTGTGCCTTGCCGGAATGACGTATGCCACTCGCCAGGGTCTCCAGGAAGGCCATCGCCGGTGGAACGCCTTGCAGGTCTGTGTAGGCGAACACCGCGTCCGCCATGTGACAGTTGTCCAAGGCGTCTGCGACGATCATGGCCTCTTTGTGTTCCTGAAGGGTGGCCGGCCGCCTTTCCCAAGTGTCCATATCGATGTGCTGCATGCCCATGCCCTGCATGAAGTAGAGGGTGCTGCCTCCCACCATTAGGTGACTGCGACCGTCTCGAGCGGTAACGATGTAGCTACTTGGGGTTTTGCGAACGCATTCCTCGGCCAACCAGGCCGGTATGCGAACTCGTTGGTCGTCGAAGTCGACACGGCATCCGTTGTCGGCAAAGAGCTTGAGAGCGCGTTCATCCTCGATGCGCATGCCCGTGTGTTCGAGCGTGTAGAGGCCTCCCTTGTGGATCGTTTCCAGTTCTGCCTCGCTCAGGATCGTGAGCGGGTCAAATGATCGTGTGAAACCCTCCAGCATCAGTCGCCTCCTGTACGAGTTGCTTCCGATTGACGAACCGGATTGCCGCCGGGTCATCTCGACCGTGCGACCATCAGTTGCCAACGTCCCGCAGTTTCATCTAGGCTTCCTATCGATCGATAGGCTACACGATGAGTTGAGCCCATGAGGCATGGATGCTCCTGAAAAGCAACTTCTTCGCTCCGATCTTCTCTTGCCGATATCTCGCGCCGTCGCGGCACAACCCTGGAGGAAACTGATGGATAACGAAATCCTCGTCAAGCTCGGCATGGCAGTAAAAGAGTACGACGGTCCGGGTGCGGCCTCCCTGGCAACTCAGGCAATGGAGGCCGGCATCGAACCGACGTTGGCTCTTGACGCCTTGACCGCGGCTACGGCGGCAAGCTCCTGTTCCATCGACCACCGCGCCCAGATACGGTTATCCTTGAACGCGCCGCCGGACACGGTCTGCACATACGTCCCCTTGGCGCAGATATCCTGGTACGGGAGGGTCTGCGAGAGCGCCGCGGCGTTGCGGTGGTTGGGCTCGTACATCATCACAGGCCGGTTCTGCGGGTCGGCGGCCCGGATGGCATCCGCAACCACCT
>CBDTUP010000364.1:0-2004 GCA_965363685.1 uncultured bacterium
CAGGATGGAAACGGCAACGTGGCATGGGTGCAGTCGTTGGCGCTTTTCGGATGGGCGCAGAACGCCGAATAGCCCAGTGCCAACCGTTTTGGTACGTTGACCGCCGAACGCGCACGGAGGATCAATGCAACCATCATTCCTGCTCGCCCAGGGGGCGCTCACCGACGCATGCGGCTCCGACCCGGGTCTCCTCTGCGAGTTGGTCTACGACCTGACCGGCAATGAGTCACTGGCCGAGGCATCAGGGTGGGTGCAGCCGTTTCTGGTAGCGCTGGCGATCCTTGCCGTCGCCTGGCTGGTCAACCGGATCGCTCGCCGGTGGATCGGGCGAACCGTCGACCGGATGGTGGAGCGCCGTGAAGCCGAGCTGGCTGCTGAGGCTGCCGAAGCGGAGGCAAGAGCACAGGCCGAAGAGCGACCGAAGCTGAGGCAACGGGGATTGTCCCGCGTTCTGAACCTGCGCGAGTCTTCGGAGCGTGCCGCCCAGCGGACACAAACCCTCGGCAATGTGCTCCGCAGTGTGGCCACCCTCGTCATCTACACCATTGCCACTCTCATGGCTCTGTCTGAGTTCGACGTCAATCTCGGACCCCTCATTGCCAGTGCCGGGATCGTCGGCGTCGCCCTCGGTTTCGGTGCCCAGAGTCTCGTGAAGGACTTCTTGAGTGGGACCTTCATGCTGCTCGAGGATCAGTACGGGGTGGGAGATGTGATCGATGTCGGCGACGCTGCCGGCGTGGTGGAGGCAGTCAATCTGCGCACAACCCAGATCCGCGATGTTCACGGCACCTTGTGGCACGTTCCCAATGGTGAGATCCGCCGGGTCGCCAACAAGTCGCAGGAATGGGCCCGCACCGTCCTCGACGTCGAGGTGGCATACGACACCGATATTGCCAAAGCGATGTCGGTAATCAAACGCGTCGCCGACGAGGTGTGGGAGGAAGCTCCCGACAACGCCACCATCCTCGAGGAGCCGGAGATTTGGGGAGTGGAAGCGTTCGGAGCCAGTGCCATCGCCATCCGCCTGGCCATGAAGGTGGAACCGGCCGAGCAATGGGCTACCGCCCGCCTTGTGCGCGGACGCCTGAAGGAAGCCTTCGATGCCGAGGGCATCGAGATCCCCTTCCCACAGCGGACGGTGTGGATGCATCAGGTGGAGGTGCCGGAGAAGGAGGCGCCTTCAGAGAAGCCGGATCGACCGCACGCCCACGAGGAGTTCCTACCCGAGAAGCCGGTAGAGGAAGAGGTCGGCGACTAGCCGTCACCAGATAGGCATCAACGAACCGAGCGGGCGAGACCGAGGTTCGACTCGGCGTTCGCCCGCACGGATGATTGGTTGTCTATTTGGCTCGGATCGTTCCCGACAGCACGCTGCTCTCAACATCGAATCGGTGGCCGTCCGGGGCGACGTCATCGACGGTGAGTGTGTAGTAGCCGCCTTTCACGCCCGTCAGTTGGAACCATGCCCAACCGTGGTCGGTGGTGTCGTCTACCACCTGCCGGGTGGTTCCGTCGGGGAAGGTCCAGGTTGCGGTGACGATGGCCCCTTCGGCCCCATACCCGGTCTGGTCGCGTACAAGGACGAACCCATCCACCGTCCGGTTGCCCTTCACCTTGGTAGCCGACAGATTGATGTCTTCGACCGTGAATACCTGCTCGGGCGGCGGAGGCGGAACATAGTCATAGGGCTCGTAGATCGAGATGTCGACGATCAACCTTCCCTGATAGATGATCAGTTGGTAGTCGATCGTGATCCCCTGCTCTGGGGCGAAGATGTGTTCTATGTTGCCGAACAGTGGGTGGTAGGCGATGTAGGCATCCGGGTATGCGGCGATCGCGGCATCCGGGTCTTCCAGGGCCAGAGTGCTATTGACTCCTGCGGTGGTAGTCCAACCTGCTACGTACTCATTCCAGGAGATACTGGTCACCACGTCGGTCGGGAGCCCTTGCGAGGGGCCGCCGGCGGCTCCGTCGAAGCGGACTGTCACCGTACCGCCGCCCTCG
>CBDTUP010000365.1:0-1982 GCA_965363685.1 uncultured bacterium
CAACGGCCAGGTGAATCACGGCCAGTGGGTTTCGAACATGATCCATGCTGTGAAGGGACAGCATGTCAAGGAAGACCACGGTCCGTTCGGACAGTGGGTGAAGGGTCTGGCACACTTCGACGGAGTTGAGAACGAGAAGCCGGACAAGGACGATGATCTCGAACCGCTCAAAGCCGCCGAGTTGGATGACGACGGCGACGATGACGGGGACGGCCCACCCGACCACGCCAACGCCAACTCGAAGAAGCCCAAGAAGAACAAGTAGGCACTACTACTTCTGATTCTCAAAAGGGCGGGGTTCTGCACCCCGCCCTTTTGCATTATCTCTACCGATCGGTAGGGTTTTCCACACAGCCCCGGCTCAGCCGAGGCTTTTCTACTGGAACTCTCCATGAAACCCACCCTTGTACGTGCGCTCGTGCTCGTCGTCGCCATTTCGGCGGCGGTCTTCGTGCTGCCCGCCGGAGCCGATCAGGGTGAGTTCAAGCTCGTCTTTCCGCAACCGAGCGAGGAGACCGAGTTCTCGAACACGTGGGGTGATTCCCGCTCCGGAGGTAGGAGCCATCAAGGCACGGATATTCTCGGGCCGCAGATGGCGCCGGTCGTGGCGGCGGCCGACGGAGTGATCGAAAGGATCGGGAGCGGTCCACGATCCGGTTACTACATCGTGCTCAGCCATCGCGACGGATACGACACCTGGTACATGCACCTCAACAACGACACGCCGGGCACGGATGACGGTCTCGGCGCGCCTGAGTACACCT
Organism: uncultured bacterium; assembly: GCA_965363685.1. GTDB lineage: Bacteria > Actinomycetota > Acidimicrobiia > Spongiisociales > JAHEDJ01 > JAHEDJ01. The sequence goes on from CBDTUP010000365.1 coordinate 765, forward strand.
ATGTCGTTGGTCTCGAGGTTGGTGACTACGTAGAGGCAGGGCAGTTGTTGGGGTTCGCCGGAGACAGCGGCAATGCCGAGTGGACCACCCACCACACCCATTTCGAACTGCACCACAACGGACGGATAATCAATCCATACAGGTACCTGCAGGCTGCCTGGGAGCGGTGGCAGCTGGTGCTGCAGATCGAACGCGAAGAAGTTCCGTTCAGCTGATCAGCCCAGGGTCTCGAGTTCGTTGAGACGGGCGACTTCCTGGGCGAATCCCGGCCGACTCCCCGACAGAGTCACGACCTCCGGGCAGACCTGCTCATCGGGGGGTTCCGGCAGCGGACCGGATCCAATCCAGATCAGCCGGTGAATCCCGGCGTCACTGATCGCCTCCATCCATTCCCCGGCGACGGCCTCCGGATCGGAGGCAAACGACCGTTCTCGATCATCTGAGGCGGCTGCGGAGACCATTACGGCAGTGAAACACTCGAAGGCCGCGATCTGGATGTGCGAACCGTCCGATACGTCCCCGATGGCAACCTTGCAGCCCTGTTTTCGCAGGGCTTCGGCGCGGTCCGGATTGGTAATGAAGGCGCGCACTTCACCGGCGTTGCTCGCCAGCGACGAGACGATCTCCTCTCCCTGGCTGGTATCTGCTCCGACAACGATCACCGGCATCAAACGAACCTATCACGGATTTGCCGGCTCAGAGTTCCCGGTGGCGAAGGCAGTCGGATCAGCGTCGTTGTGCCTGAATCGAATCGACGGATCGCTGCTACTATCGACTATCCGGATAGTGCTAATTATTCAGGGGTGACCAATGGCCACTGTCGAACTCGATCTCGGCGCATACCAACTCGGATGGCATGACTCAGAAGAGGACTATGTCTTCAAGCCGCGCAAGGGACTAAACGAAGACATCATTCGTGAGATGTCGAAGATGAAGGACGAGCCACACTGGATGCTCGATTTTCGTCTCAAGGCGTACAAGCGATTCCTGCGACGTCCGATGCCCAAGTGGGGCGGAGGTGGCGCGCTCGACGAAATCGATTTCGACGACATCTATTACTACATCAAGCCGACCGAGGGGCAGGCCAAGGACTGGGACATGGTCCCGGAGGAAATCAAGGCCACCTACGAGAAACTCGGTATTCCCGAAGCCGAGCGTAAGTACCTGGCCGGGGTGACGGCGCAGTACGAGTCCGAGGTCGTTTACCACCGCAACCGC
>CBDTUP010000366.1:0-1970 GCA_965363685.1 uncultured bacterium
TCGGCATTCGGGCCAACCCCAACGGCCCGATTGGTGGGTATGGCGCTGATCAGCAGCGGATCTGCAACCACCGCGGTGGACAACGCTTGGTATGACACATCCGACGCCAAGCCGAGGGACTCGAGGATGCGATCGAGGATCAAGCCGTCATCGGCTGCCGCATCAAAGGCCGCTTCCCAAACAGCACCCTGCCGAACCAGCAAAGCGAGTTGGTCCCCGGTCCCCTGCTCGGATAGGAGCCTGGCCAGGTCGGCCGCTGCGCGTTCGGCTCTTCCTTGACCAAATTCCACCGTCTCGGCTCCGGCGACCGCCACTATCAACGGCTGGGTCAACTCGACAGTCAGTGGATCTTCGAATACCGCTGCGAAGTCGGCTACGGAAGCCACGCCGACGGAGTCAATCCGTATTCCGAGCAGATTGGTGATGGTCAGCCGAAAGAGATCCTCTCCACCGAAGGCGACAGCATCGCTCACGTCGCGTTCGCCGTACCCCGGGAGGACCGCGGCCAGCGACGGTGGAAACAGCACGATGCGTGAACCGAGCGAGCTATGGGCGGAGACCAAGGCTATCGACGCCAGCGAGCCGTCATCATTGGTGAGGCCGACAAGGAGGGACGCCCCAGAATCCGGTGGGGATTCGACCACCGGTGGAGTCACCTCCGGAGCACGATTCACCCACGTGGTCAACGCAACGGCGCCCGCAACGAGGGCGACAGATACGACTGCCGCCAGAATGATGCGCCGACGGGCAATCTTGGTTTCCCGACGCCGTGCTTCTCTCTCTACTTCGCGGTGGGTTGGAGCCGTCTGGCCGACGATCCCCGAGCGCCGTCTACGGCCGCCTCTAGCCATACACCCCATGCTCCCGGATGTACTGCCAGACCTTGTCCCGAACGTAGAACCGAATGCTCAGACCCTTCCTGGCCCGCTCCCGAACGTCTGTGGCCGACATATCGAGCGGGGCCATATCCAGCCAAACGATCGGCTTCGGTACCGCATGCTCGACTTCGTGTCGACCGACCCCCGGTCGCGGGGCAACGGCCAGATCTACCCTCTCCAACAGCGCCTCCCAACGATGCCAAGATCGAATACCCAATGCTGCATCAGCACCGAGGACTAGAACAACTTCGTCATCGTCGAAGGCTTCAACAGTGTCGACCGTATAGGTCGAACCTTCCCGGCGGATCTCGACATCATCAGCAGCGAAGTAGGGAACGTGTTCAATACTCAGCTTCGTCATTTCCCACCGGTGCCTGGCGGTCGAGACCTCGTCGTGTGCCTTCTGCCACGGCGAACCGGCCGGGACAAACAAAACCTCATCGAGGCCCAGTTGCCGGTACGCGGTCTCACCGGCAATCAAATGCGCTATGTGTGGCGGATCGAACGTTCCGCCGAGAATGCCCCTTTTCACGATCGACAGGATAGGCGCGCGATCGGGGATCCCGGGAGGTAGGTACCAAACGCAGCGCGGCAGTCGGGTCGAGCAGCCGGCAGGACACCATCCGCATCGGATCTATATACGTCCCATCGATCCTGATGGAGAAATGAACAGCTTCTGAGCCGTGCGCCACGCCGGACCACCCCAGTACATCCCCTCTCTCAATCCGATCGCCTTCGGCTACGTCCAGCGAGTCCAGATATGAGTAGCTGGACTTGACGCCACCACCGTGGCCAACCGTCACGGTGCGGTTGGAAACGACGACACCGGCGAACGAGACGATCCCGCCGTCGGCGGCAGATACCGGGGTTCCACGCGGTGCAGAGATGTCGATTCCCCAGTGTCCCCCATACCTACCGATCGGCTCGAAAGTCTGAACGACGGAACCTTCGACAGGCAACTGCATGCCGGGGCAGGCGCCCTCCGTCCAGACGGCTAGTCGGACGGCCACTAGAACTGCTAGACCGAGATGCACAAAAACCTCTCCCCGCCCGCCGAACCGCCAGATCCAAGGTACCCAACGGAAGGCTGCA
>CBDTUP010000367.1:0-1809 GCA_965363685.1 uncultured bacterium
CGCCAGCATCGGCGGGTTGCTGACCATTCCGGAAATCGTGGACCTCTATTCATGGCTGCGGATACTGAACGACCCCGGTGATTCTCCGGCGCTTCTTCGTCTCCTGCTCGGAAGCCACCATCGTCTGGGATTTGCCGATATCCAGCCACTGGCTAAGTGGAAACGCCTCCACGTAGACGAGTCCGACACCCTGGACACATCGCTACTCGAAGCCATCGACTCACTGGACGCGGTGGACGGTTTGAGTGAACGAGCGCGGATGGTCCTGCTCTCGTTTCGCTCCGCGTATCGGACGCTCCTCCAGGACGCCCAAGGTTCCAGCCTCGTTGAATTATGCAGAAGGATCCTCCAGCTCACCGGCGCCTGGCAGGAGGTCGAGGCGATGCCGGACAGTGCCCGACTCTCCGTGCGATTGAATCTGCACAGGTTCCTGGATCTTGCCGAGGATTGGAGTCCGCTCGAGGGACGCCCGTCACTGGCGGCCTTCCTCGATCACCTCGCCATCATGGCGGAAGGTTCGAGCGACGAACTCACGCCTGCGCGGTTGAGCGGTCAGAACGCGGTTGCGCTTCTCACGGTACACCGAGCCAAGGGCCTCGAATGGCCTGTCGTTTTCATCCCGGCAACATACCGAGGCAATTTCCCGTCCAATGTACGTTCCTATGAGGACCCGCATGAGAAGCCACATGTCCTACCTCACGAGCTTCGCCTCGATCGCGCAACGCTTCCAACCCTGACCGAGTCGATGGATCCCAAGGAACGCAAAGCCATCCTGAAAGAGCAATCTGATAGACAAGAGTGGCGAACGGCGTATGTCGCCGCTACCCGTGCAATGCAACGCCTCTATCTCACCGGCGCCCATTGGTACGGATCCCCGGACACGCGCAAGAAACCAGTCGCGCCGGGCGAGCTCTTCAGCCTCGCGACTTCACATGCCACCGATCTGGGAGTCGATGAGATCGGTGAACGCCCTGAGACTCTGCGCTACCCGCACATCGACACCTCGGCACCCGACCCGGTGTTTCCCGCCGGTTGGGACGATGGTCTCAGGAGCATCGCCGAGGACCCTGAGTGGGCAAGAGCGAGGGCCGCTGAATTGGGGATCGAGGATGCGTACCATGAGCGTGTCGATCACTACCAAGACAAACTCTTCAGGATCCCGGAACCGCCGCCGGCGGCCGAAGGTGAACCACTACTCACCTCGGTCACGGGCCTAGTTACCTACGCCATCTGCCCTCAACGCTTCTACTGGTCCGAGGTTGACCGTCTACCCCGTCGTCCGTCGTCGGCGGCAAGACGGGGTGTGGAGGTACACAGGTTGATTGAACTGCACAACCGCGGGCAGATACCTCTTGAAGACTTCACGAAAGAGGCGTATGACGTCACCCCCGGTGACTTGCCGAGACCGGCAGCCAAGCCATACGAGTCGTTCCTCGATTCCCGCTATGCGGAAATCCGGCCCCTGCTAGTTGAAACTCCCTTCGATCTCAGGCTCGGAGCATCAACCATCCGAGGCAGGATCGACGCGATCTACGAGATTGGCCCCGGCCACTGGGAGATCGTCGATTTCAAATCCGGCCGTCCTACGCATATCCCGGCGACGTCTGTTCAACTCGAGGCCTATGCGGTGGCCGCATCGGAGGTTCCGTTCACGGCCACGAGACCCTCAACCATCGACGTCACATTCGCGTATCTGGGCGATGGCCTCGAAACCCACACCGAACGCGCCGACAACGAGTGGATCGAGACATCGAGAGAACATCTCTTGAGTCTTCTGAGCGATATCGAAGAAGCAAACTGGGAACCCTC
>CBDTUP010000368.1:0-1803 GCA_965363685.1 uncultured bacterium
GGCAACGACAAGAGTTTGAGGGCGAATACGCAGTGGACAGGCTGAGTCAACTCGACGAAACGCAAAGACGGCGACTCGGTGCCGCCCTTTTTACCGGTGGTCTCTTTCTGATGGCCTTCGGTGTGGTCTTTGCTCACTACTCAGGGTTCGCCGAGGGTGAGAAAGTGGATTACTTCGGATGGTTCCCACGCGGGTGCATGATCGGTTCGGGACGATGCGTTCCGTGGTCCACCGGCGGCCAGTTGATCGCCACCGCCGGGTCACAGCTCGCCATCGCCGGAGCGCTGCTGCTGTGGGTGGCAAATCAGCCAATGACCTGGGCGAGAGCCGGTATTGCCGCAATGTTGGTGTGGATCGAGTTCGTAATCATCTTCGGCATCGTTCCTTCGGAGTGGCTGAATCTGAGTCAGGGACCACTCGAGATGACCAGGCAACGGATCGCCTTCGAAGTGCCTTCGTGGCTCGTGCTCGGCAACGAAGTTGCGATCAGCTGGTCCGCGGTCAAGGACGCCATTTCCGGCGCGTACAACACCGGCATATTGGCTGCCGTGATCGTCTTCGCCTACAAGATTCAGGGGTGGGGCAAGGAGAAGCCAAAGGTGGCTCCCGCCGAACAGACGTCGATTTTCGGCCGGCCTCTCACGAAGGGAGAGCGCTAATGGCCCGCACCGATGCCTGGATTGAGGCGCCACCCTTCCGTGAGGATTACCAGCTGACGATGGTCGATACCGACACGATCCAGAAGTCGGTCCGGCCCAAACAGTTCCTTCACATCGATCAGGCCGAATGCATCCTTTGTGAAGGGTGCGTCGACATCTGCCCGTGGAAGTGCATTCACTACCTTGCGCTGGCTGCCATTGATGAGGCTCACGGGGTCATGGACCCGTCAGAGGAAGAGGGTGCCTTCGGGTTCTTCGTCGTCGACGAGGAGGCGTGTACGCGCTGCGCGCTGTGCATCGACAGGTGTCCGACCAACGTGATAACTCTCGGCAAGTTCACCGGGTCGGTTTCGGATACCGCCATAGAGTCGGGCATCCTCGAGGCGCCTTGGCAGGTGGACACCGGGCAAAGGGATTTCAAGAACGGCTACGTGTACGGCATCCGCAGGTAACGGGAAGGTTTTGAGAAGTGGCGAACGGCAACGGCAATACAGGTTTGCTGACCACGGTGCAGGAGAAGGCATCGGAACTCGGCGATCGCGTTACGAGCAGCCAGGCCTGGGACTCCGTGTTCCGGCCGGGTTCGCCATTCAAGAAGGGCCACACCGACAGTCCCCGGAACCGCTCCTATATCGTCATGAACAACGTGCTCTATCACCTCCACCCGGTGAAGGTGAAGCGCCACGGTGTTCGCCTGTCCTATACGTTGTGTCTCGGCGGACTCAGCTTCTTCTTGTTCATCCTCCTGACGATCACCGGCATCTTTCTCATGTTCTATTACCGGCCGACCGCAGAGGCGGCCTACGCCGATGTCGCGGCCCTGTCGACGAGTGTCGCCTTTGGCTCTCTGGTTCGGAACATGCACCGCTGGGGAGCCCATCTCATGGTGCTCACCGTCTTCCTCCACATGAGCCGTGTCTTCTATCACGGCGCCTACAAGCCACCTCGCGAGTTCAACTGGGTAGTCGGAGTCGTCCTGCTACTGCTCACGCTCCTGTTGTCGTTCACCGGCTACCTGCTCCCATGGGATCAACTGGCTCGATGGGCGGTAACCGTTGGGACGAATATGGCGGGGTTTGTGCCGGTGTTCGGTGATCAAGTGCGGTTTGCATTATTGGGGGCGGCCGATGTCTCGGCCGACACT
>CBDTUP010000369.1:0-1701 GCA_965363685.1 uncultured bacterium
TCCTCACAGATGTATACCGCCAGAAGATGCGCGTGATCGATCACCCCGATCGGAGTTGCCCGCTCGTGCTAACCCTCGATAATCAGTAAGAGGACCGGATCATGACGAAACGGCCAGTAAGGATTGCCAATATCTCCGGATTCTTCGGAGACCGGGCTTCAGCGCTCCGAGAGCAACTCGATGGCGGGGAAGTCGACGTGCTGAGCGGCGACTACTTGGCCGAGCTGACTATGTTGATTCTCGCCAGAACCCGATCCCGGCGCCCCGACGGCGGATACGCCCGCACGTTCGTGGCGGCGCTGGAGGACTCGCTGGAGATAGTTGCCGACCGTGGCGTCAAAGTCGTCGTCAATGCCGGCGGCCTGGATCCGACCGGAGCAGCAAACGCCATCCGGACTGCGGTCGGAGAGCTGGGCCTGACACTCGAGGTGGCGGCAGTCTCCGGCGATGACCTCGTCGACAGAATCCCCGACCTGCAAGCCGTGGGTGAGGAGTTCATCAATCTCCAAACGGGAAAGCCGCTCGGTGTGCTCGCCTCGGAGGTCGTCACCGCCAACGCGTATATGGGCGGATGGGGAATCACCGAGGCGTTGCAGGCCGGAGCGGACATCATAGTGACCGGCCGGGTTGCCGATGCGTCGGTGGTATCGGGACCGGCCGCGTGGTGGCACAACTGGAGTCGGGACGACTACGACCAACTCGCAGGCGCCGTCGCCGCCGGTCACATCATCGAGTGCGGGATGCAGGCAACAGGCGGCAACTACTCCTTCTTCAAAGAGGTGTCCGACATGGCCTACCCGGGTTTCCCATGGGCGGACATTGCTGCCGATGGCAGCGCCATCATCGGCAAGCACAGCGGTACCGGCGGCGAAGTATCCGTGGGAACCGTTGTCAGCCAGTTGCTGTACGAAATCGGTCCGCCCGCGTATCTATCGCCCGACGTGATCTCCCGTTTCGACACGGTCAGACTCGAGGAGGCAGGTCCAGATCGCGTATCGTTGACCGGCATCCGCGGGGAACCACCTCCGAGAACACTGAAGGTGGCGGCGGCTATCACCGGCGGGTTCCGGAACTCCTTGATGATCGGTCTCACGGGTATGGACGCGGATGCGAAGGCAGCGCTGTTGTCGGAGCAGATGTGGCGGGCGCTTCCCTGGACCAGGGATGACTACGACGACGTTCAGGAGGATGTGGTCGGTCGAGGATCAGATGACCCCACCTCGAATGAAAGCACCGTCAGTTTCTGGAGAATCGCGGCCGCCTCAACCGATGAGAACAAGGTCGGTCGCTCCTTCTCGAATGCGGGAATCAGCATTCTTCTCGGTTCGATCCCCGGCATGTTCAGCGTCTCTCCGCCCGGGCCCGCCACACCATTCGCCAGGTATTGGCCGACCACCATCGATCGGTCGCTGGTGACTCAGAAGGTCGAGTTTGCCGGTGTGACGATCGAGGTAGCCGAAACCGAACCTCAACCGGGCGAACCGGTGATGCCGGTCGTGCCCGACCTACCGGCATTGCCCACCGGCCCTACCCGACAGGTTCAACTCGGGACCATCTACGGGGCGCGCTCCGGCGACAAAGGAGGTATTGCCAACATCGGGGTCTTTGCTCGCAGTGCCGAGGCATATGTCTGGCTCGCCGACTCACTCACAGTGGATCGCCTGCGTAAAATGATGCCCGATGTTGCGGATCTACCGATCG
>CBDTUP010000370.1:0-1694 GCA_965363685.1 uncultured bacterium
CCATGTCCAGAATCTGCTCCAGCTCAATCCGGGTATAGGGCTGCCCTTCGGCGGTACCCTGGACCTCCACCAGCAGACCTCTGCCGGTCATGACGACGTTGAAGTCGACCTCAGCAGCCACGTCGTCGACGTACTCAAGATCAAGCAGAATCCGTCCGTCAACGAGCCCAACGGATATGGCAGCAACCTGATCGATGATCGGGACCTCCGCAACCAGGTTTTGCTCCTTGGCCCAGGTGAGAGCATCGTGCAGTGCTATCCATGCCCCGGTGATCGCCGCGGTCCTGGTACCTCCATCGGCCTGGAGCACATCGCAGTCGACCCGAACGGTGACCCCCTCCATGCCGTTCATTCGGACAACCGATCGCAGGGACCGACCGATCAGTCGAGAAATCTCCTTTGAACGCCCACCCGAATACGCATCGCGCCGCACGCGCTGCGGCGATGAACCGGGCAACATCCCGTATTCAGCGGTCACCCATCCCTTGCCGGAATCGCGCATCCATCGAGGCACATCACTTTCAACCGCGGCGGTACAGAGCACCCGGGTGTTGCCCATCTCGATCAGGACAGACCCCGGAGTCATTTCTGTGTACTCCCGCGTTATGCGCACGGGTCGTAGTTCATTCGCTGGTCGTTCTCGGCGTCCCATCGTCATCCTTCTCAGCCGGATAGCTCGCGCATTCTTGCAGCCTCAGATCCTGGTGCGGACACCGGGCACTGCGAGTTGGACGGCCTTGCCGAACGTCTCCTCTGCTTCGGCGACGCTCCGACCCGGGTCGAGAGTCGGCCAGATGTGCGTCAACATCAACTTCACCGCTCCCACCTTTCTGGCCAGCGTGCCTGCTTCGCCGGCGGTGAGATGATGGGGCCACGGCTTCTCCGCCGTCGTTCCCTGGTACGTGGCTTCGCACAGCAACAGATCAGTTCCCATCGCCAGCTCTTCCAGAGTCCCTCCCGTTCCCGTATCCGCGCTGAACGTGAGGCTCCTCCCTCCAGCTTCGATGCGGAGACACCGAGTCGGGACGGGATGATCGGCTTCACCAAATCGCAGCGTCATTGGTCCGAGCTGAACAGACCCCCCAACTTCCACCTCCCGGAACTCGAGTAGATCTGTGATCGGATGATCCCCTCCCCCGAGAAACGCAATGAGGCGGTCGTCCAATCCAGCCGGAACGAACACCGGGAAGGCTGCCGGGGGATCCTGCCGGAAGCGCATTGCGTAATAGAAGCCGAAGACATCGAGGCAGTGATCTGCGTGTGCATGGGAGAGAAAGATGCCGTCCAACTTCGCCGGATCCATCACAGCTTGTAGGGCAGCGAAGGTGCCAGGACCGGCGTCCATCCACAGCACGGTTTCGTCATGCGAAACGAGGTAGCCGGAGGGCGGCCGCCCTGGGGTCGCATAGGTCCCATTTGATCCGAGCACGGTCAACTGCACCCGGTGAAGTGTAGAAGCGGAACCCAGAGGTGGCCGCCATGCGCTGCCTTGGCACCACCACCCGATGATGAGCTAGTAGACCGACACCAGTTCCTCCGTGGCAACCCCTGCGCGGATACGGTAGGCCCTCACGTCGGGGCTACTCGCATCAGCCGGACCCACCACCACGTAGACCCAATCCGGATCCAATGCCAGCCGGCGATCGACTGAGGACGGCACCGCTGGGCCGTGCGGATGGGAGTGAAAGGCACCT
>CBDTUP010000371.1:0-1568 GCA_965363685.1 uncultured bacterium
TTCCCATGACGGCGGAATCGCTGCCTGCATCGGATTGATGTAGGAGTGCATGTCGGTGGAGTTCAGATCATCCTTCTCGTACCACGTTGCCGCAGGCAAGACGATGTCTGAGTAGAGGGCGCTGGTGTCCATGCGGAAGTTGAGGTCGACTACCAGATCGAACTTGCCGATCGGTGCGTCCTCACGGAAGTTGACCTCTGAGACCGTCTCGCCGGCCAGCTCACCGGCCACCGCGGTCGAGTGCGTCCCGAGGTAGTGACGCATGAAATACTCGTGACCTTTGGCGCTCGTGCCAATGGCATTACCCCGCCAGATGAACCAGGTGCGCGGCCAATTCTCAGGAGCATCCGGATCGTCGATTGCGAACTCGACCTCCCGGCTCTTGAGCCCCTCGACGACATAGGAGATGATCTCCTCATCCGAGGTGGCGCCTTTCCCCTGTGCTTCTTTGACGAGCTCGAGAGAGTTCTGCTTGAACTGCGGATAGAACGGAAGCCAGCCTTGATGCACTGCCCGCACCTGGTGATCGATCGTATGATCGTCGGTCGAGGCATTCTCCGGGAGAGTGTCGTAATCGGAGTAGCCACGTTCGTAACGCCACTGGTCGGAGTGGACGTAATGAAACGAAGGAGTGTTCTGGTGGCGGGGGGCCATACCCCAGTCGCCGCCGAAGGCTATCGCGCCCCAAGAGGCCTGGTTGACGAGCTTCTCCTGGCCGACGTAGTGGGCCAGGCCACCTCCGTTGACGCCGACCGAACCGGTCAACATCAGAGCCACGATGCCGGAGCGGTACAGCAGATTGTTGTGATACCAGTGGTTGGCACCGGCTCCGATGATGATCATGTTCTTGCCGTTGGTCTTCTCGGCGTTGTCCACCCAATCTCTGGCGAAACGCAAGGCAGTGTCGCGATGAATACCGGTGTACTGCTCTTGCCAGGCAGGCGTGTACAGAGCGTTCGGGTCGTTGATGTCGGCGGCATAGTTGCCCTCGGCATCTCGTTCGACGCCAAACTGGGCAATAACCAGATCGAAGACGGTGGTGACGGCTACCCGGCCCTCGTCCGTCTCGATATACCGAACCGGCACACTCCGCCGAACCACGCCGCCACCGGCGAAGTTGTCGAACTCGACCTGGACCAGTTCATCGTTCGATTCGATAAACGTGAGCTCTGGATCGAGAGCCTCCCCGTTGAGGCCGTCGACGGGCTCGAGATTCCATTTGCCTTTGTCTTCCTTCGCCCACCGATAACCGATCGTGCCTTGCGGCATCCGCGGCCGGCCTGATGTGCGATCCCACCAGAGGAGCTTCCACTCGGCATTCTCCGAATCGGCATACTCGCCAACCCGGCCGGCGCGGAGACAGGTTCCGGGCCGGGGACCATCGAGTTCGACCAGGAACGGCATGTCGGTGTACTTCTTCACGTACTCCTGGAAGTAGGGAACCTGCCTGTCTACGTAGCTCTCCTTGAGGATGATGTGATTGACCGCCATCCAGAAGGCGGTGTCCTGTCCGGGATTCGAAGGAATCCACCAGTCGGCATACTTGGCAACCTGGCTGAAGTCGGGAC